>JBJOOY010000358.1:0-4724 GCA_046051065.1 Cyanobacteriota bacterium | reverse complement strand
GAAAGTGTTCTGGAGCGATCTCCAGCTGGGTTTGGCGGTAAGGATCCGCAGGCGGAGTATTATCATCGCCAGTCGCTGGCCCCTCCGTCCCCATCGGCACCGATTGCAGTCGCTGTGTTTCATATCGTTCGCGTTGCTGTGGATCTCTCAATACTTGATGCGCGAGCCTAATCAGTTGCTTGCGAGACTCGATCGCTGCAGCTGAGTATCCTTTTCGCGGCAATTGGAGCAAACGATCCCGATACGCTTGCTCTAACTCTAGTAGATTGCGCTCCGTTACAGCTAAAATTTGATAGTAATCAAGCGGAATTCGCACAGTTTAACTAATCCTAATCAACTTCGTTACCCGCGATCGAGTGTATCACTGAGGGTGAATTTGTAGCAATTACTTGGCTCTAGATATTTTCAGTAAAATCTAGCAATTAGATTTATAATTGACGGCTGGCTATTTTCTAATTTCATCTATAAATAGAGTCTCCAATTGCCAAACTATATTACTTTAACTTGGGATTTGTTATGTTCTCGATCGATTAGATATCTAATCGATCTGCTATTTACTGTCTCGATCTGCGCTGATAGTCGGCGATCGGCACATAATGTTACTTCAATTTGACATTATATTCTCGATCTCTACAACTAAGCACCAAAAATCGAGAATTCTCAACGATCTCAAAGATCTAAGTAATATTACTGATATTTCGATCTATAAAGAGAGCCAACCTAACTTTATGTTAGCAACTCTACTATTTTTCGTGTCAATTTAACCTAAAATAATATTTTTTAAAAGTATTATCATACCCGAACTGACTGCTCCACACTCCAGACAGCCTGGAACTTTCCAATTCGATCTTCGGTCTTGGTGGACAAGATCTCAGACTCTCAGCTCGGTCTCCGAACCCTCATGCTAAATTTGGACTTAAATTTATGAACGCGCAGCTAAAAATCTGGAGTTGGGCAATTTTAAGTGGGGTGTTGACAGCACTTCCAGTTGGCGCACAATATGGCCCACCAGCACCGCAAACAAGTGTGCCATCTGGGGGAGATCGATCCCGATTCATCTGTGAATTTGTGAATAACCAAGCCACAGTTACTTATCATCCAGTCGATCGACCCAATGACAAGTATCCGTGGGCAATTCCGAGTACGATGGGCAGCAATTGGAATTCGACTAAACGCTGTACGGAAATCGCCCGTCGGTTAGAAGAATATCGTCGGGATGGATTAAAAGAACTGCGCACAGAGGTGAAAAATCAATACGATACGGTCTGTGTTACTACCGAAAAAAATAATGGGTGCCGCATTGTATTTACTGTCCCAACAGGCAAAGATGCGATCGCCACTAGAGATTCGGTCTTCCGCAATTTGACGATGGCAGATAGCGGTCGACAAACTACTGGGGTAAATACTTTTGCTGAAAGTGGAAATAATGGCTTAAATAACATTCTCGGCAACAATTTACCAGGGATTGGCAAGGCTGAAGGCAACTATGGAGTACCAACAACTCGATCGCTCCAAGCTAAGGACAGTATCGATCTCCGCCCCTTCCTATCTACAAAAGACGGTGGTACGGCTACCCAACTGCGCCCCATCAACGATAATCTAAATCCTAACAAAAATACTGGGGCTAAGAAATTAAATCCCGATCGCTTTCGGTATGGGAAATAGTGAACAGTGAAAGGTGGACAGAATTAGAGATTGGAAGCAAAAGACCTAAGCATATTAATATCTAGCCACTAGTCACTAGCCACTCTCCTCAAAAAATATGTCCAAAAGCAAACAAATGTTGCGATCGATTTGTTAGGCTTACTTAAATACGTTTTGTGGAAAAGTCGGAGCGATCGTGGATATTCAAATTGGCAAAGGGAAAACAGCACGCAGAGCCTATGGGTTTGATGAAATAGCCCTCGTGCCTAGCGGGAGAACTCTAGACCCCAGTTTGGCAGATCCGAGCTGGCAAATTGGTGGAGTAAAGCGAGAAATACCGATTATTGCGAGTGCAATGGATGGGGTAATTGACGTGCGAATGGCGGTAGAGTTATCTAAACTCGGCGCATTAGGTGTACTCAACTTGGAAGGGATTCAAACTCGCTATGACGATCCCAACCCAATTCTCGATCGAATTGCGGCTGTTGGCAATGATGGATTCGTGCCACTGATGCAGGAACTCTATTCTGCGCCCATCAAACCAGAATTGATCGAGCAACGGATTGCTGAAATTAGAGCTGCGGGTGGGATTACCGCAGTTAGTGCTACCCCGGCAGGTGCTGTTAAATTTGGTGATGCTGTGGCAAGAGCAGGAGCGGATCTGTTTTTTATTCAGGCGACTGTTGTCTCAACTGAATTTTTGGCTCCAGATGGGATTCAACCGCTCAATCTAGCCAAATTCTGTCAAGATATGCCCATGCCTGTTATCTTAGGCAACTGCGTTACCTACGATATCACCCTAGAATTGATGCACGCAGGAGCCGCTGCCGTCCTCGTAGGCATCGGTCCAGGCGCAGCTTGTACCTCTCGGGGTGTACTCGGTGTCGGCGTGCCCCAAGCGACGGCTGTGGCCGACTGTGCCGCAGCCCGAGATGAGTTCTTCCAGCAGACAGGGAAATATGTGCCCGTAATTGCTGATGGTGGCTTAGTCACTGGTGGCGATATCTGCAAATGCATCGCCTGTGGTGCTGATGGTGTGATGATTGGTTCGCCCTTCGCCCGTGCCGCCGAAGCGCCCGGGCGCGGCTTCCATTGGGGGATGGCGACTCCTAGTCCAGTATTGCCCAGAGGTACGCGGATTAAAGTCGGTACGACTGGGAGCTTAGCCCAAATCCTCACAGGTCCCGCCAAACTAGATGATGGTACTCACAATCTGCTTGGCGCACTCAAAACTAGCATGGGCACTCTCGGCGCAAAAACTATTAAGGAAATGCAGCAAGTGGAAGTAGTCATCGCCCCATCACTGCTGACAGAAGGCAAAGTCTATCAGAAGGCACAACAATTAGGTATGGGTAAGTAGAGGATCGGGGATAGTGTTAAAAAAGTGACTTTTAGCAGTTCATAAATAATTTTCCCTCTATTCCCTCATCCCTCTCCCCTATTCCGATCGGTACTGTTACAATTAGGATAACGGAGGCTGATGTCTTCGTTCACTCCTCACACCACATTCCGCCTGAGACACCTAACCGTGTTTTGGGCGGTTCCTTTTGCTAAATCGAGAGCGAAATAGCTCACAGATGTTAGCCTTTTAATCATTAGGAAAGAGCAGCGAGTAACGCCTGACGCATAGTATCCACTGGTGCAGATTTTTGTAACCATAATTTAAAAGCTATAGCACCTTGTTGCACCAACATTTCTAGCCCATCGATCGCAATTGCACCGCCAGCTGTGGCTAATTGCAAAAATTTAGTCGGTCTGGGTGTATAAATGAGATCGTAAGCGATCGATCCCTGGCTCAATCCCTGCATTATTTCCGCACTAATTGGACTAGCATCAATTTGTGGGTGCATCCCGATCGGCGTACTATTAACCAATAACAAATTTGGTTGGGTAATTAATGCTGGTAACTCAGTCCACAGATGCGTTTGAAAATTGACAGGTTGAGGCTGATTATTGTCGTTTGTAGTGAGGTGAATATCCTGCCAACTACGTCTAAATTCTGCTAACTTTGCTGAATCTCTACCCACGACTTGAATTTGTCCACAGCCTAACTGATGGCAACCAGCTACCACCGCCCGTGCTGCGCCACCATTGCCAAGAATCACTACCGTCGTCTGCGTCCAGTCCCGCTGCATTGCCGCTAAAGGGCTGATAAATCCAGCCACATCAGTATTCGTACCTTGCCAGCCGATCGGGGTGTTCCAGACCGTATTTACCGCCCCTACAGCCTTGGCTAGAGGAGTGATGTCAGCGAGGAGGGGAATGATTGCTTGTTTATGGGGAATCGTCACGCTACAACCGATTACACCGATCGCCGTGAACCCAGCCAAAGCGGTTGCCAAATTTGCTGAAGTTACCGGAAAAGCTACATATACACAATCTAAATCCAAATACTCGATCGCCGCATTATGCATGACTGGCGAAAGTGAATGGCCGATCGGATTGCCGATAACACCTAATAATCGACTTGTACCCGTAATTTGTGGCATCGATCGAACTATTGATAAATCCACTCCAGTTTAAAATGAATTCGATCGTAGTGTTAACTTTCTCATCATCAGGTTAGGATACTCACAGCTTGCACCAATACACAGGTAAGATCGCGGAGCGCTGTTTACACTAATTCACTGTCCACTGTCCACTAATTTTTATGTCTAATTTCCTCTTAGAAGTCGGTACTGAAGACCTACCCGCAGGTTTTGTGAGCGATGCAATTCGCCAGTGGGAAACGATGATTCCAGCGAGTCTGGCGGCTGAAGCTTTGATACCCGATCGAGTTCAGGTTTATGCAACCCCTCGCCGCCTGTCAGTGATTATTAGTAATTTACCCGATCGGCAGATCGATCGCCAAGAGAAAATTAAAGGTCCCCCAGCCGCAGCAGCATATAAAAATGGACAACCGACAGCCGCAGCGTTGGGGTTTGCCAAAAAGCAAGGGGTAGATGCGGCTAGTTTGGGATTGCGGATGACAGATAAGGGTGAATTTATTTTCATTACCAAATCGATTCCCGGACGCGATACCAGAGAAATTTTAACCGAATTAATTCCCCAGTGGATTTTCAAACTCGACGGCAAACGCA
>JBJOOY010000357.1:0-3719 GCA_046051065.1 Cyanobacteriota bacterium | reverse complement strand
TAATAAGTACTCATGTAAATTGCAGTGGTGAACCAGGGCTGTTTCATTACTAGTGATGAGGGTAGGTTTTGTGGGAAGATTACTTATAAATATCGCAGGGTACTTGCATAAACCTACCCCTACAGATCCTAAATAATAATGCCAAGGATGGAAGAATGAAATAGCCCTCAGTAGGGAACAAAGGCGGATGCACAATATTTCAGGTTACTAACTAAATGTCTGTAATTCCCTGAAAGTTTTCAGTTTCTACAGCACGAATCGCAGATTCCCCTATGATAGAGATCTTCCCCCTAAATTGTGACAGTTTGTGTGCCCGAACAGATAATTTCTACCAATATCAGCCCTCAACCACTAGTAGGTACAGTTATTGCTGTCCAGGCCAATTTCTGCCAAGTCCAGATCGAGCTAGATCCTCAAGCGAGCGCCAGCAGATCGCTCCTGTGTACTCGCCGCGCACGGCTGCAAAAGATTGGCATTACTGCGATCGTCGGCGATCGAGTTGTCGTTGAAGAAGCTGATTGGCAGAGTGGTAGCGGCGTGGTCGCTGAGGTGTTTCCACGTCATAGTGTACTCGATCGACCGCCGATCGCCAATGCCGATCGAGTGTTACTCTTGTTCGCATTAGCCGAGCCAGCCCTCGATCCATATCTGTTGAGTAAGTTCTTAGTCAAAGCTGAATCGACGGGCTTACAGGTCAGTTTATGCCTGAATAAGAGCGATTTAGTGACGGAGATCAAGCGCACGGAATGGTACGAGCGGTTGGCAGGATGGGGTTATCAACCGATCGTCATTAGTGTAACCGCTGGGACGGGAGTAACAGAATTGCAAGCTCAACTCGATCGACAGATTACCGTATTTGCGGGGCATTCTGGTGTCGGTAAATCGAGTCTCACTAATGCGTTAATTCCCGATCTCAATCTTCGCGTCGCTACCGTCTCGGGCAAACTCAGTCGCGGACGACATACCACCCGTCATGTCGAATTATTTACGATGCCGACAGGCGGTTTAATTGCCGATACACCAGGTTTCAATCAACCCGATCTTACCTGTACGCCGAGCGAACTCCCCAACTATTTCCCCGAAATCCGCCAGCGCTTAGCACATGGGCATTGTCAATTTAGCGACTGTAGCCATCGGGACGAGCCAAATTGTGTCGTGCGTGGTGATTGGGAAAGATATGCCCATTATCTCGATTTTCTAGCAACAGCGTTGGTCGGTCAACAACAGTTAAAATCTCAACCCAATCCAGAAAGTAATTTGAAACGCAAAAGTCAGGCTGGAAAAAAACAATTCGCCCCAAAATTAGCTTCAAAATATCGACAGATTTCTCGACATACGATCGGTCAAGCGATCGATGAAATCTCGGATTTATCGACCGAAGATTTTTAAGCCGATCGGTTATCGGGTAAGATCCGATCGAGAAATCTACATTGTTAGTTACCCGATGAAAATAGCTCAAAATTTTTTGATATGTATCCAGAGATGGTCGAATCAAGCGATCGTTTTGCTGACGATATCTAGTATAGCCATAGCGATCGTTTTAACTACCAATTCACTCGATCGAACTAGTGCCCAACCCAAACCCACAGCTACAGTTGCTCCAGCATCAAATCTAGTTAGCGGGAAAACACTTAAAGTAGCAACTCGGATTGTCTCACCTTTTGTGCTCCAAGAGCAAGGAGAACTGGGTGGATTTAGTATCGAATTGTGGAAGAATATCACTCAAGAATTAAAAATTAAATCAACCTTTAATAAAGTTGATACGATCTCGAATCTCTTAAATGCAGTTAAATCCAAACAGTCAGATCTAGCAATTTCAGCAATTTCAGTCACAGCACAACGAGAAAAAGATTTCGATTTTTCTCAACCAATTTTTGATTCGGGATTACAAATTCTCGTTCGGACTCAAGGCTCTCAAAGTTCGATCGGGCGATTATTTAGTTCTATTTTTACACCGACCTTATTTCAATTGTTGGCGATCATGTCCCTAATCATTTTAATTCCCGCTCATATTGTCTGGCTGGTAGAACGCAAGCATGATGGGGGATTTTTGGAAAACAGTAATTATTTTCCAGGTATTTTTAAAGCATGTTGGTGGGCAGCAGCTACACTGGCAACTCAAGCAGAAGAGATGCCTAAAGGTGCTTGGGGAAGAATTATGGCGGTAATTTGGATGTTTATTAGTGTGGTATTTATTGCTTATTTTACAGCAACAGTTACTGCTTCATTAACGGTAGACCAACTGCAAAGTAATATTAAAAGCCCTAGCGATCTTGCGGGTAAAAAAATTGCCACGATTGGTGGTAGCACCTCAGCAAACTATCTTAAACAACAGAATTTATCAGCAACAGAATTTAAGCAAATTGATGAAGCTTATGCTGCTCTAAATAATAGTGGTGTCGATGCAGTAGTTTTTGATGCACCGATTTTGCTATATTATGCTGCCCATGAGGGTAAAGGTAAAGTTCAGGTAGTGGGTAATGTGTTTAAGAAGGAAAGTTATGCGATCGCTTTACCCACTAACAGCCCCTATCGCAAACCAATTAATAATGCTCTGCTGTTACTCCAAGAAAAAGGAACTTACCAGGATATTTATGATAAATGGTTCGTGAGTAAATAAATTCGATCTAAATATTTATTCCAGATGGAGAGCAATTATTTATTACTCAGAGAATTCAGTAAAGAGTTAACACCAGCAGTCGATATATTACCAATTACTTTAGGTACACTTTCGGCTAAAGCACCGATTGCTACATTAAATAATTTAGCTGGTTGCAATTCATCTTTGACTAGATTCCACAACTGTTGAACTTCAGATACATGGAGTCGATTATCTTCCGTCAATGCCATGATAATTTGATTGCGTAACACTTGTCCTTCCGCCGATATTAGAAATTGAAAACCTAATTGAGCTGTTGGCAATAAATCGAAGTTACCTTCACTACGGGCGATCCCGATCATATTTTCCAAACGTTGCCACTGTAATTTCCCATCTTTAATCATGACTTCCAGCAGACGGCGACGCATTTCTGGAGTTTCGCCATTGAGCAATCTTTGCGCGACGTAAGGATAACCAATTTCAAGAATTTTGAAGTTTGGATTGAGACTGAGGGCAACCCCTTCTTGCGTAACTAGAGATCGAATGATCAGCGAAAATTGAGCGGGGACGCGGAAAGGATATTGGAACATTAACTCCGAAAATTCATCAGTAATGGTTTTGAAGTTAAAATTACCAACACTTTCACCCATCGCGTTGCCTAATACTCGTTCTAGCGCTGGGATGATGGGAGAAATATCGATATCAGGAGTTAAAAAGCCTAGATTAACAAAGTCATCAGTTAAGGCAAAGTAGTCTTTATTGATTAAATGAACAATCGATCCGGCGATCGTTTCTTTAGTATGTTGGGTGAGTTGATCCATCATCCCAAAATCGATAAATGCCATCCGACCATCGGCAAGTACAAATAAATTTCCAGGGTGAGGATCGGCGTGGAAGAAACCAAATTCTAATAGCTGTCTTAATGATGCTTGCACCGCAATCTTAATTAAATTATCTCGATCGAGTCCTGCTTTTTTAATCCCGGCTATATCTATCAGTTTAATTCCACTAATCCACTCTAAGGTTAGAACAGTGTGGGTACTATATCTCCAGTAAATAGATGGAACTTTAACTGTTGGATCGTCTTGAAAGTTAGCCGCAAATTTCTCAGCGTTACGAC
>JBJOOY010000356.1:0-3990 GCA_046051065.1 Cyanobacteriota bacterium | reverse complement strand
CGAGCAACCAATCCCAGAACGTAAAATATAGTCCGTAATGCAAATGATACCGACAATGATGAATTGAATGGTGTGCTGGTCCAATAAACCATCTCCCTAGCCAGTGGTGGGGAAATGTCGGGGAAAACAGATCGAGCCCCAGATGATTGACAACTGACCAAACTGTCATCGTAATTAGAATGGCAATTACGGTAATAAAATGGAGTGGGAGAATAAACACGATCGCAATTAGAAACAGCGATTGAATGACAGCTTCAGGCGGATCGAAGGCAAAAGATGTCCAGGGGGTAGGATTGCTCGATTGGTGGTGTCCCTGATGAAACCACCGGAATAATTTAGGGTGATGGAATAACCGATGAATAAAGTAGAAATAGGTATCTTGAAGTAATAAAACTAAGACATAGCTGAGCCCTAAATACCACAGTCCATAGCTATGGACATCAGCATATAATTGGGTAATGCCTAAATCGTAGCTAGAGACAATCGTGGCTGCACAGACTGCGAAAATTACCGCAGAACACATCGACAGTTTGATATCTCGGCGAATTGAAATCCCTGATGGTGGAGTTAGTTGAACCGATCGACCTGACAATAAATCACCGCCAGCCGAGTAGAAGAATAAATGTAAGCTACCAGCAATTAAGAAGTATCGTGCTATGATAATTCCCAGAAAGGCTAATCCATAAAAAGCAAATCTATTCCACTCACATAAATAATCGATTATTTCCATTCGTGCTTTTTGATCGTATAAATATTAAAGCACAAATCTCAATTAAGCACATCACTCTAAAGCAAGGGAAATAAATCTATCTTTTGGAAGATTTAGTCAATACCAAAAACAGGCTGACTACTAATATTTTACGTCTTGGGTATGGCGATCGTAAAACCAGGATATAGTCTTGCGGATCGCCTCGCGGTGTGGAGTTGAATCGCTGCCAAATACTCGTTCGTACTTCTGATGATCGACAACAAACGGCTCTGCAAATTCGTAATTAATTTCCTTGAGTTCACGCATCATCGGGCTAAACAATCCTAAGAAATTTAGCATCAATGGGGAGGCAATTCGTAATTTAGGAGTATGCTGTGCTTCGGCAAAAATCAAATCCAAAAATTGTCGGGTAGTCAGAGTTTCAGCACTAGGAATGTGCCAAATTTCGCCTAAAGCTTCTTCTCGTTCTCCCAGAGTTACTAACCCTTTGGCAAAATCTTCAATGAAAGTATAGGTATGAGGCACATCGAGCTTGCCAATTAGATTCAGGGTTTTCCTTTTTACCAAAGCTTGAAACACCACTTCCCCGATGTCCTAAGTCAAATCTTTCAGCAGTGCGAGAAACAGCGCGTACCCGTTTGCCTTGCTGAACTAGCTGCCACACTACAGCACTACCCAGCCCACCACTCGCGCCTAACACAACATTCAATCGATTGTCACTATTCATCATTCAAACCTCAGTAAATAATTGATAATTGATAATTATCTCTCGCTTAGATCTGTAGGTTTGGTTTCATTCTTCAACCAAACAAACTCAGCCGAGCGATTACGATCTGGTTGTTTCCAAAGGATGAGGACAATCCCCATCGCCAAAAACCACAGTTGTAAAACGCTCACCGAAATCGAGATAAACGCGCAGCCAGACTGACTCTGGTTCTTCATTACCGAGCACCCGAATCGTCAAGTTAGCAATCACCCAAAACATAATCGAGTAAATCAAATAAACGAGATAGCCAAACCTCACAGCTGAGGCATTTTCAACCAGTAGCGGTAGCATTTTATCAGCCGGATCGCTCAGACTTTTCGGCCAGTTAATTGCACTGCCTAAGACAGAAATAAGTTATGAATTGTCACGAACCAGAAAAACTAAGGCAAATTTTGATTTGGATTGGGGTGGCAAGTCAGCTAACTACGACAAGATTCGATCGATTGATGAATGAGAGTAATCTGCCATTGCCGCAGTTCACCATGCTCAACCACTTTAGTCGCGATCCACAGCAGCGTTATACCATCACCCAGCTTGCCTTGGCGTTTCAGGCAAATCAACCTGCAATGACCAAAACAGTGCAGCATTTGCTGGAAAAGGGCTATTTGGATTTCCAAGTGAGTCAAGAGGATAAGCGCGTGAAATTCCATTCGATTACAGCAGCAGGTTTGGCTATACATCAGCAGGCGATCGCCCGCATCGATCCTGATGCCCAACTGATCTTTGCCGAATGGAGTTCTGAGGAGATTGAGACGTTACATAAATCGCTGTTCCGCTTAAAGAATTGGTTAGACGATCGTCGAGATACAATAGCAGACTTTTAGCATGTGAAAATGAAATTTACAGGGGGCTTAATAATACATTTCCATCCTGATCTTTCATGCAACATCTAGGAATATACAACCCGAATCTTTTCAAATAGGTTCTTAGAGTGCGGGAGATTGGCTAATTCCCAATTTAATCGATCAAAACAACTCATTATTTGCATTTAAACTTCTGCAAATAAATCTAGGGGTAAATGTCCAAACATTTCATTTAATTTGGTTAAATCGTCAGATTGAGCTGCGACTAACACCCCTCGCTCGCTACCCTGATAGGCTGAGGCATAGCAATTAGGCTGTCTGGGATTTAACTTAATATATACTGCACCAGTTAATGCTGGAGTTGGTAACAATTGAGGTAATTTTAATGCATAACTATACTGCTGCAAAGTAAGAATTCCTTCATCCCAAGTATTAGCACAGATACCTAACATGACGTAATCGATCGTGGGTAATAATGTCAACAATGCCTGACGTAATTGTGACTGCGTTACTGTTGTTGGATTTTGATAGTTTAATAGTATCGATCGAGCTGCTATTAAACTATCATCAGTTAGATCTGTCATTATTTTAGTCACTCTATATTCAAATTTATTTGACTAACCTGTTACTTAAATAATGCTCGCATCCCCTCTTGACGTTTTAGTGCAAGCTTGGTGACTTGACGTTTTTCAGCTTGACGAATAATTCGATTTAGTAATTCGGTGTAAACTAGCGGCGGATTAGATTTAACCCACAGGTAAAAGGAGAGCGAGCCGGGGAGAGTATTAATTTCGTTGAAATAAAGTTCATCGCAACTAGCATCAATGATAAAGTCGATTCGCGCTACGCCCGCACAACCTAAAACCTTAAATGCTTTTTTAGCATAATCTAAAGCAGCTTGTTTGAGTTCGGGATTGAGTTCTAGCGGGTCGATTACTCGCGATAAACTTGCCATCCCTTGTGATTCGTTACCGCCTGTCTTTTTGCTACCGTCATCGCGCAGATACTTCTCTTCAAAGGTGAGAACGCCACTAGTCGAAACGGGCATTTCAATTACAGAAGCGGTAATTTCATCATCTTCTAAGACCGAGACATTTATTTCCAGAATATCTTTGACACAGGGTTCGACGATCGCGTGACTATCATACCGAAATGTATTGACCAAACAAGCATTTAACGTCCGCTCGTCTTTCGCTACCCCAATCCCGATACTCGATCCTAAATTACAGGGTTTGACAAATAGGGGTAATTGTGCTAACCCTGGCGTTGAAAAAATCTGTTCGCGGACGGTGGCAAGGCTCTGTTGGGCATCGCGACGATCGATTTGCGCCGCAGGTAAAACGGGAATCCCATGAGCTTTAAGCATCGTTTTACACTGGTATTTATTCATGCCCAATGCCGCAGAAAGCACGCCACAACCAGTATATGTTGCATCTGCCATTTCGAGCATGCCTTGAATACAGCCATCTTCACCAAAGGTACCATGGAAAGCCAGGAAATAAATATCGATCGGCAGTAGATCGCTGAAACGAGAGTTGAGGTAAGTCAGCCCTTTACTCCCTGCGATCGGTAATAATACTACTTCCTGCGCCGATTTGACCGAATTGGGGAGCCGACGATAGAAGTTCTTGTCGAGCAGTTCGTTACCAACGTACCAACGTCCGGTTTGGGCGATATAGACGGGGATAATCTGGTATTGGGTAACGTCAATG
>JBJOOY010000355.1:0-4691 GCA_046051065.1 Cyanobacteriota bacterium | reverse complement strand
CCCACGATCTTCACCCAGATAATTGAATATGAACTACCTCCCTGGCTATATCGATCGTCAGTGAAATTATGTTGCTCGATCGGGTAAATGATGCTTTTGATGCGATGCATCGCGGTGAATCAATTCGATCGATCCTTACTTTTTAGCCCATAATTTTGGATGTATTCAGCCTACTTCAACAATTTAGGTGTGTTATTTCAGGTAAATGTTGATTCGATCGCCAAACAATTGATACAGAACACGCGATCTCTGATGCGCTCACAGCATTGTGGAAAGGCTTGGCTCCATAATTGAGAGATATTTTCAAGCAGTTGAAGCTGTAGGAGAAATTATAAATGAGCTTAAATCCTGTTCCAATTTCAACCCTTTTTATCGGGCTAAATGGTTTTGTCGCTTTCGCACTGTCCTACATCGTCGTCATGGAAAGAACAAGTACCAGAGTTTGGCATGGGGTGTCACAAGAAGAGGTTGAAAATCAACCCGACTACCTCGATAAACCGGGTAAATGGGCAGCCTTTGTCGAAAACTATACGCAAAAATCAGTAGCGACTAAAACGAGTGACGACGGATTGTTGCAGCGAAAAGCCCGTGCCTTTGAAAATTTTACCGAGTATGTTCCGCTGGGACTGTTGTTTATGATCTCATCGGAGTTAATGAATTCGCCGATTTGGTTATTATGGCTGACTGGCAGTGCGCTGACGATCGGACGAATTGCCCATGCGTGGGGACTAATCAAAACCTATGGACCATCACCTGGTCGTGCCGTTGGGTTTTTCCTGACTTGGTTCGTATATCTAGTGGGTGCAGGTGCTTGTGTCTATTTTGGTCTTTTAGGAGTCTTGCAGTAGCGATCGCAAGCTAACCAGTCGCTGCACCGGAACGCCGCAATTTGGTCGGTTGAGCTGCAAAGGTTATTTGCGTCCGGTGAGATTGACTCATCGATCGGTTAAACCTGCATCTCAGATTAATTCCCACGATCTTCACCCAGATAATTGAATATGAACTACCTCCCTGGCTATATCGATCGTCAGTGAAATTATGCCGATCGATCGAGTAAATGATGGCTTTGATGCCATGCATGGTGGTGAATCGATTCGATCGATCCTCACTTTTTAGAGTATATTTAGCTTCATTACATAACTTATTTGGATGGTGTGAATAACTGTCAATTCGATCGCCGACACGATTTAACCAAAATCGCTCGATCGAATTTTCATCTGAGTAATTTCCTAACTACTACAAACTATCTAACATCAAGGGATCGATTTGACCCTGTTTGAGTACCGAGCGTTCGATCGATTCAATATGCGGTTTGGCACCTACCAAAAATTGGAGCGAGGTCGGTGCAGCTTGCCAATTTGAAGCACAGGCTCGGAGATCTTTATCAGTTATTAGTGAGAACCAACCAGCTAGAAAACCAGCTTCTAAACTAAACAACCGATAGGTGGTATCCGCTTCGATCGGCTGGGGATCAGAAATGCCAGAGTTGGCGATCGTCACTACTAATAGTCCTCGTTTGGCTAGGCTAAAATCGATCGAAGGTTTACCCAATCCGTGAACTGCCCACGCCTCTTGGGCACTGACAAAAAACTCCGCTGCCATTGTCTCCATAATCGGTTGGCGATAGTATGTATAAATATCTTGCAACATCCGATCGCCAAAACTTTTGCCCCAGTTTTTACCAAAAGTATACAGGGCGAGATAAGAGGCTTCTCCTGCTTCTGCGCGCAGGGTTTTAGGAATACTCCGCAATAGTAATTCCGGAACAGCAATCAATCGATCGCCATGTCGTGTAGACAACAATCCTGACGCAGGATCGGATTTAACATAGCTTTTTGGATGAAAACAATTGGCGGGAATAGGAATAGTAGATTTGGGCATATTCTAGCAATGTGCAACTCAGGTTTATTCGTGAAAATGTAAATAAATATATTTAAATTTTAGTTGTTATCAATCATATCTTGACCTAACTTAAAGTAAGGCTTAAACAAACCCGCCTGCTCTTCTGGCAACTCAAGATAGAGAGCTTCTAATACAAATTTAACACCTTGATAATGATGCAGACCCATTGCTTGAAGGACATTTTTTTGCCAGTATATGAAGCGATCCTTCAACATTTCTTTATCCTGTAATAACATTCCTAGCGCATAGTATCTCAAAGCTAAAGTTAGATCACGACGACAGTTAGTGAGAGTTGATTCTTTTACTTCTTGATTTGGGAAATCTGGGCTATCTTGCATCAATTTCATTGCCAAATCTATAATCAATTTTTCCTTTTGCTCCACGTTCAAATAAGCTTCTTTTCGATCGGCCCAAGTAAACATCAGATGTTCCAATTTATTAAGATCTTGCCGCTCTGCATATGAACCCGATGCCCGTTTGACTAATTCTTCTAATAACGTAATCATTGGCAACTCCATTAAATAAGTGGTTGTAAACTAGGGAAACTAAAAATAATTAAGTCATACTAACAAAATCTTAACTATTATTAGCAGTTAGATTCTTCTAGATATTACTTGACTAATTTAGAGAAAAATCATGAGAAATAGTCTCGATGTTAGTGGCGGACATCGCGCTTGAATCTGTCGGAGCAGGAAGCTGCCATTGCACCAGTTCAAATAATTCATAAACAGTTAGATTTCTATCGATCGAGTCTGTTCTTGATGTATTCAAGATGCCACTACGAGCGAGTGATTTGGTAGTGTTGATTGGTGGTTTAGGAGCTTTTAGCTCTGTCTGAGCGGGAAGCTGCCATTGAACCAGTTCAAATAATTGACCGACAGTTATATATTTATCTGTCAATTCGGGTTTCGGTTTGTCTACGATGCTACTGAGATCGCTTAATTCACCAACATTAAGATATCTATCTGTCAGTTCAATTTGTGGTCGATCTGAGCTACTACTCCACTCGATCGAATTTAATCTGGCATTACTTCTGGTGGGTTTAAAGAGAACGCGCAAAAGTCTATATACCGATCGAATAAACCGGATCAATGGATGTCTTTTCAACTGAAGCTGTGTTTGTCTATTCATATTGCACCTATCTCAACAATAATTCTGGCTCTGGAGCAATTTCTCGATGCTCAAATCGCGTGGCGATCTCATTGGCGTTAGCACCACTAGAAATCCAAAATTCTGCTGCTTTAATCCGTTCATTTGAACCGATCAAAAATCGACAAAAATCATTGCCCATCGCATAGCATTGGATTTCCGTGCTGCATAGTTGCTGCGAAAATGCCACACTGAAAAATCCGGCCAATAGCCCCGCATATAGATGACAAACGGGCTTGCCCACATAGCCGAGTGTTTTGGCTACGGCCGAATCAAATAGATCGACATAGATAAATCCACTCGCTTGAGAACTCAAATTGGGTGCCCATGTACCCCAACCCTGTACTGTATATGGCCACCACCATGTTTCCATCGCGAAAGCTAAATTTGATGTTTCCAGCGTGAGACCGTATAATTCTTTAAACCAAGATTGAAATAGCACCGCATCTTGCTTCCCCCAATCAAGACCAATCTCGTACAGCAACCATCCGGCTGCTTCTCCCACTTCATGTTCCAAGCCTTTGAGGAGAGAAACGATGAAGTCTTCACCGACTAAGATATTTCGCTGTTGATTGTAGTCCTTAATCTTGCCCTGCTCCAGATCGAAATCGAAGAATTGAGACCGACTGTAGTGGCATCTGTCACGGGTGGAAATGGGAAGAGTAGTAATTTGTGTTTGCATCTTCGGTGTCATCAGTAAGATATCTCCTTTATAGTTTTTTTGTGGATAGAGCGTTGGTAAACTTACCACTCGCCGCTTGCATTTTTTCGATCGCCGAACGTAGAATCAATTTACCTTCTTCGACTAGCACCTCTCCAGTCAAGGGATGAATCAGGGTTTGAGTTGCTTTTTTGCCAATCGACTGCTCCAACTCTTGCTCTGATTGAACGAAAGTGCCCTTGGGCAATTCGATCGCTAGTCCATCACCAGTAACGCAAGTTTGACAGGCTAGCCTCGCACCTGGGCGATCGATTTTAGTGTACTGAAGTGTCATCTGTTCTTGTTTAGTCGTTGCTGTCAGAGCATCTTCACCTGATACAACAAAGAAGTGACACGATGCACACATGCCCTGTCCGCCACAGATTTGATTGATGACGATGCCCTGCTCTTTGAAAATAGACATAATGTTGCTATTCTGCGGAGCTTCCACCTGCCGACAATCGATGCTAAGAGTAACTGATTTCATGTGATTGTGGGTGAGGAGGCTAGATCTGGTAGAAGTTGGAGTACCGCAGGTGAGAGGCTTGAGTTCTTTAAAATATCTCCAAAATCAACAATAATTCGCTCGCATTCGCTAATGTAAACACTTACCCAGCTCCGCAGACTGTGTAAATCTTGCTCTGTGCATGGGGATTGCTG
The DNA here is from genome assembly GCA_046051065.1 of Cyanobacteriota bacterium. GTDB lineage: Bacteria > Cyanobacteriota > Cyanobacteriia > Cyanobacteriales > Chamaesiphonaceae > Chamaesiphon. The sequence continues at coordinate 280 of JBJOOY010000355.1, read as the reverse complement.
GATGGCTTCATTACAGCTAATGATGCCAAAGTGATTTGCCGACCAGTGCTCAAGAGCCGGGAATTCATTAACAATGCGAGCGTGAGCTTTGCGCCAGTAGTTACCTTGTGCCAAGGGACCAAAGTAGTTGTTACCGATTTGAGTAATCTCTGTCATCGCTGTCAACATAGTTTGCACAGTCACAGTGGCTGCTATTTGAGGATCGGTAGTTGTTTGCGGTTGCAGCAATTCCTGTAATAGTCGATCTAATTGCAATAGATCGTGAGGAACAACGTCTATC
>JBJOOY010000354.1:0-3007 GCA_046051065.1 Cyanobacteriota bacterium | reverse complement strand
TAGCACAGGGATTTTCTCAACGACATTCGGCAGTAATTTTGTGGGGAGTTACCCTCGCTGGAGATATTATCGCCATGCGGATGCAAGGTGCCAGAACGATGGCGATCGCGGTAACAGCAATCGGGATTACTATATTACTTATGGTGACAATCCGCCAACGGATGAGATCGATCGTCGATGGCACCGATGGTAAATCACTTTAAGTAAGTTAACTGTTAACGGAACAGGCGGAAATCGATCTAAAATAAAAACAATTGGTTGAGTAATATCCAGCTATGGCAGACAAAAATCGCAGCACATTTATCGGTGGAGTATTTCTAGGGACAGCAATTGGAGTTGTAACGGGGCTGCTAGTAGCTCCACGCAAAGGTCGAGATACTCGCAAGCTTCTCAAAAAAACTGCGACAGCCGTACCTCAAATGGCTGAAGATATCTCTACTAGTGTCAAATTCCAGGCAGATCGACTCTCGATGGCGGCGAGTGATAATTGGCAGGATACACTCGATCGACTCGCAAGCGCAGTCGAAGCTGGCATCATCGCCAGTCAATCCGTTCGCCAGATCGATTTTTCCTCCAATTCCGAGCTAAAATCGCGGACCAAATTTGATGAATTCGATCGAATCCGCAAATAACCACACAGAAATTAAATCTTATCGAAGACTCACAGCTCGATACATTATCGGCATCCACAAAAATTATCTCTAACTTCTCCACCTGTTCACTATCCCCTATCCCCTATCCCCTAATTTTGTCTTTTATCGATCCGCTTCTGCTCTTAGGATGTTCAGTCCTGCTTGTTGCTGTCAGTTTGACAGCACTGCTCGTTGCGGCATTCCCAGCGATTCAAGATGTGTCGCGAGCGGCTAGAAGTGCAGAAAAGTTATTCGACAGGCTCGATCGAGAATTACCCCCAACACTGGAAGCAATTAGACTTGCTGGATTGGAACTGAGCGATCTGGGGGAGGAAATGACTCAAGGAGTGCAAAGCGCGTCGATGGTAGTGCAGCAAATCGATCGTAGTCTTACTGCGGTCAAGAAGCAGGCTGGAACCGTCCAAACTAATAGTCAGAGTGTTTGGGTTGGTGTCAAGGCTGCTTGGCAAACATGGCGCGATTCGGCAGAGCCAAAGCTTCTGCCTCAGCAGCGGCAGCACCAACGCGAACGAGGTGACTCGAATGAATTTTAAACATGCTCGATTTCACAGAAGTCTTATTCTTTTTTGAAAAGTTTCTCATTACACACTCTTAATTTCCCTGTTCGACTTAAAATAGCGACACAAGACAGAAAATGGGTGCCTCATTGTGTTCAATCATCTACAGATCGATCGTTCCAAGCTATCTTCACACCTCAGTGATGCTATTAATAAATCCGTCAGTTATGATGATGCCCTCGCCGCTGGCTTGAGAATCCTGTGCGAGTATATCAACTGGGATTATGGTGAGATCTGGATTCTTGACCAAGACTCCGATATTCTTCAAATTAGCCCGATTTGGTGTTTTCATGACCGGGCAAAAAATGATGAGTGTCGTCTGTCTTGGCAACAATTTCAAGTTTGCAGTCAAGAATTTACGCTACATCTAGGTGAAGGGTTGCCAGGTAGAGTTTGCTTATCACACCGAGCAGAGTGGATTGCAGAAGTTTCAATTGCATCAGAAAAGTATTTCCTACGTCATCTGATTGCTAAAGCGTTTGGTCTGAAAGCAGCTTTGGGTGTTCCAGTAGAGATTGAGGGTGAAAGACAATCAGTGTTTGTTTTTTTTAACTCTGAGGTTTGTGAACAAGACCCAGATCTGATGCAATCTGTTGAGATTGCAGCGATACGTTTTGGCGAATATCTTTCACGAATGAAGATCATTACATGATAAGGAAATTTCTGAGTTAAGTTGTGAAGATATATTTTTTCATTCCAGTCCAGATCGAATAATTTTAGCTGACGATTTAACGCGCGAAAAAATGGAATTTTAGTAATTCATGCGCCTAAAGAATAGTCTACATTAATCCAGCCATCAGTAAATTGAGAGCCACACCCAAGATTCAACTGCATAAATCATTTTATGATAAAATTATTAATATCTGATATCACAGTAAGTGAATATTAATTTCAACAACGATCGCAGGGATTGGATTGGTGTATGCCGATCGGCAACAAATGGTTTACCATTAATTACAAAATAACGTCGTTCGGATTCAGGGATAAAATCTTCAACTTAGGCAGATAATGAGTCGCAAGATAATTAGCAACTGAGGTATATGCCACAGCACCCGATCACTCGATCGCCATCACTATTACCTATTCCCTATTCCCTAATCATGTTATTTCGCGAACTAGTCTTAGAAAACTTTGGTTCTTACTTGGGGAAAAATACGATCAATCTCCTCCCAGAAATATCTGGAGAGAGTCGCCCAATTATTCTGATCGGGGGAATGAATGGTGGCGGAAAGACGACGATTATGGATGCGATTCGGTTGGCTTTATACGGTGCCCGCGCTCAATGTTCGACGCGGGGAAATTTGAGTTATGGTGATTTTCTCAATCAGTGCATCAGTCGTCAAACACCACCAACAGAAAAAGCGCGGATCGAGCTAGCTTTTCAGGTAGCAGAAGACGGTAATTTATTAGACATTCGGATCGTTAGATATTGGGAGAAAAATCTTAAAGATGGGAAGGATACTTTAGGTATTTTGGTAAATGATTGGGCTGATAAAACCCTTTTAAATACTTGGGATGAATACATCGAAAATCTTTTACCATTAGGAATTTCTAATTTATTTCTATTCGACGGCGAACAGGTAAAGGAATTAGCAGCACAGGAAACTCCGCCAATTGGAGTATTCGATGCAATTCAGTCATTATTAGGTTTAGAATTAGCTGAACGTCTAGCATCAGATTTAGATGTGTTAGTAAGTAGGAAACGGCGAGAAGTTGCAAGTAAAATTCAATTAGCAGCCATCGATGAAATCGAAACTAAATTAGAGCAACAACAGCTAGAATTAGGTGAGCTTGAAG
>JBJOOY010000353.1:0-2873 GCA_046051065.1 Cyanobacteriota bacterium | reverse complement strand
CGAAATTGCCACATAATCCACCTGATCGGGGGTAGTAGTAGTAAACTCGTGCCGATACCGGACAGGGATGGTCGAACCCAAGATATAACCATGCTCATCGGTGGTAATATCTCCAGGTGCTACCCGCAGGTCATCTTCTTGATCTGCTGTCATGTATTCAGCTTCGAGTTCCCGTTTGACTCGCCCATTTTCGACAGGTAAAAAGGGAGTTTCGATGAATCCATACTGATTTACCCGCGCGTGGGTGGCCAGGGAACCAATTAATCCAGCGTTAGGGCCTTCAGGCGTTTCGATCGGGCAAATCCGCCCGTAGTGAGAGGTGTGAATATCTCGCACGGCAAAACCCGCCCGTTCTCGCGTTAAACCACCTGGACCTAAGGCTGAGAGTCGGCGTTTGTGGGTCAACTCAGCCAGGGGATTAGTTTGATCCATAAACTGGGACAGTTGGGAGGAACCGAAAAATTCCTTCACGGCTGCAACTAGGGGTTTGGGATTGACCAAACTCGCTGGAGTTAAGCTACTAGTCTCGGAAACTGTCATCCGTTCGCGGATAATCCGTTCCAACCGATTTAACCCCACCCGAATTTGGTTCTGCAGTAACTCACCAACAGAACGCACCCGCCGATTGCCTAAGTGGTCGATATCATCAGTACTACCGATATCAAATTCGAGATTGATCAGATAATCGATCGCACACAAGATATCCTGAGGCGTTAATACCCGTGTTGTATCTGGCGTAGTCAGTCGCAATTTACGGTTTAATTTATACCGTCCAACTTTACCCAAGTCATACCGTTTGGGGTCGAAGAAGCGCGAATCCAGTAATTGCTGACCGCCGCTAACTGTCGGTGGTTCGCCTGGACGAAGTTTTTTATACAACTCCATCAAAGCTTCTTCCTCAGTGAGGTTGCCTTCTTTTTCGATCGTCTTTTGATAAAACTCGGGGTGACGGAGCGAGTCAAAAATCTCACCATCAGTTAAGCCCAAAGCTTTTAATAATACCTGCGCCGAAAGTTTACGCGTCTTATCGATTCGCACCCAGACGATATCATTTTTATCCGTCTCAAATTTCAGCCACGCACCTCGGTTGGGAATCAACGACGCGCTATAAGTCCGGCGACCGTTTTTATCTAACTCGGATTTATAATAAACCCCAGGCGAGCGAACGATTTGATTGACAATTACCCGTTCGGCACCATTAATAATGAAGGTACCCCGATCGGTCATCAAGGGCAAGTCGCCGATAAATACATCCTGCTCGATAATTTTGCCTTTATCTTCCTTGTTGATTAACTGAGTAGGCACATACATTTGCACCGCATAGCTGGCATCGCGACGCTTGGCTTCATCCACATCATACTTAGGACGTTTGAGCTTATAATTTTTCGCCAGAAACCGCAGTTCCAGTTTCCCCGTGTAGTCGGTAATCGGCGAGAAGCTATCTAATTCCTCGATCAAACCTTCTTCCAAGAACCAGCGGAAGCTAGAACGCTGAATCTCTACTAAATCAGGCAGCATGTAAGTGGATGCTGTCGTAGTAATTTGACTAGTCATAGTGTTCCTCTTTTCTGGCGTTCTAAATTGATATAGCGATCTTTAACAGTTAACTGTTAGCGGTAAAACTATCTAACTTTCTCGCTTTGAGCTTCCTTTGTGCGAGTGTGAGTGAAAAACATCTTCGTCGCTATTAATAAATTGATGTAGGGTAGGGTGAAGAGAAAATAAATAACGTCGCAGATAGTAGAGATAAATTAGTAATTTAGTTAATTGAAGTTAGTTAGACAGTGGTAGCCAATACTGGTAATTTAAATAATTCCCTCGCATTTGCTGTGGTAGCTTCAGCCAAGCTATCGAGACTTTCGCCCCGCAATTGAGCTAAATAAGTGGCGACATGACTGACAAACGCAGGTTCGTTCCGTTTGCCACGCTTTGGCACGGGTGCTAAAAACGGGCAATCGGTTTCCACGAGCAACTTGTCTAGTGGCACGAGCTTCGCTGAATCTTGAATTTGGGTAGCATTTTTAAAAGTAACAACACCACTGAAGCTAATATAGAAACCCAAGTCTAAAAACAATTGAGTTTCTGCTGGAGTACCCGCCCAACAGTGCATGACTCCCCGCACTCGTCCGAATTCTTGCCAGAATTCTTGACAAACTTGGTACATCGTACTGGCGGCATCGCGGCAGTGAACGATAATTGGTAAGTCTAATTCTCTCGCAATCTGTAATTGCGATTGAAAGACTTCGATTTGCCAAGATCGATCGTCAGCTTTAAAAAAGTCTAAGCCCATTTCGCCGATTGCGACTACTCGCTGATCGCTAGTTGTTAAGTCTCGGATTTGTTTGCCCGTATCTGCTTGCCAGAGGGCAGCATCCAGGGGATGCAATCCCACCGAGAAGAATAGTTCGGGAAATCTATCTGCTAATGCTTGCGTCTTGCCAAACTCTGCTGGCGTAACGCAAGAATGCACGAGTTGCACGACCCCGGCGGCTTGCCAGCGATCGCGCACTGCCTCTAAGTCCGCCTCGAAGGTATCAAAGTTGATATGGACGTGAGTATCAATTAGCTGCATTTAGCACAGATTAATTGGTTTAGATCTTAAGCTGAAGCAGTTTTAAGTACTTTAGCCAAACGGGACTTTTTATTAGCACCATTATTACGATGCAGTACGCCTTTTTGAACTGCTTTATCGATCTTTTGATAAGCATCAGACATACATTTTTGCACCTGTACCGATGTTTCAGGTGTTGGTGCGGCAGTGTGAGCTTCGACTGCTGTGAAGTATCTCTTCATCAGCGTTCTCACCTCAGACTTATGAGATTTGTTGCGCAGCCGATTCCGCTCGGCGACTTCGACACGTTTGATTGCAGACT
>JBJOOY010000352.1:0-3378 GCA_046051065.1 Cyanobacteriota bacterium | reverse complement strand
TCATCAGGGCAGATCGCCGTGGGGATCGATCGATTTTAAATGGGGATCGACGATTCCTTCAAGCGGACGCTAAGCAAACGAGTAAAACTGCCCTGAAAATAGTGTGCTCGATCGCCGATCGAACACACTGTTTATTTTACAATTACTTCACTCTTTCATACGCAGCCAGAATAATCCGTTCGGTTTCTGCCCAATTAATACACTTATCAGTCACCGAAACACCATATTTTAATTGACTCAGATCGGTGGGGATCGATTGTCCGCCCTCATTAAGATTAGATTCCAACATCATGCCGACGATCGAGTTACTCCCACTGATAACTTGTTGGATCGCACTTTCAAACACGATCGGTTGTAAGCGATAATCTTTATTAGAGTTGCCATGACTGCAATCAATTACAATCCGTGGTGGTAGATCGGCTTTTTTCAATTCAGTTTCAGCTTGTTGAACGCTGACGGGGTCGTAGTTAGGTTTACCCTCACCACCGCGTAGAATGATATGACCGTAAGCATTACCTCTAGTTTGAAAAACGCTAACTTGTCCTTGCTTATTGATACCGAGAAAGTTGTGTGGTTGTTTGGCTGATTGCAAAGCGTTTAAGGCAACTTTAACGCTGCCATCGGTACCATTCTTGAACCCAACTGGCATCGATAAGCCACTAGCCATTTCCCGATGGGTTTGAGATTCTGTAGTTCTGGCACCAATTGCCGCCCAAGAAATTACTTCGTCTAAGTATTGTGGGACGATCGGATCGAGTGCTTCCGTTGCAGTGGGTAAGCCGATTTCAGTAATGTTTAATAGTAAATTTCTACCAGTATATAAGCCTTTTTCAACATCAAATGACTCATCCATATTCGGATCGTTAATCAATCCTTTCCAGCCAACCGTCGTGCGGGGTTTCTCAAAGTAAACTCGCATAATGATCATAAATTTATCTTGCACCCGATCGGCTAAATCTTTTAATTTACGCGCGTATTCTTCCGCAGCGACTATATCATGAATCGAACAAGGCCCGACCACAATGAATTTGCGATCGTCCTGAAAATCTAAGATCGCTTGAATTTGTTGGCGATAGTTAACTACACGTTGTTCTAAATCTGGCGATAACGGTAACTTGTCTTTGAGTTCTTTGGGCGTAATCAAGATTTGGGCATAGTTGATATTGGTATCGCCCAGAACGTTAGAATCCATGATGTTTTCTAAGTTCCGAATCTGTCGTTTCTCTTGCTGAGCAGATTTGTTGATGGATATAGGATTTTGCATGATTAATTTATGGTTGAGTAGTTAATGTTGCAGGATCTGTTGAAGCGATAAAATACAAATCACATGCGAACTTACTGCTAAGAGCAGTTTGCAGATGAACTTTGTGCTGGTAATAAATAAATTGCTAACCCCGATCGCCAGGATCGATCTCTAGTTAGATTGAGGATGATTTAAATAATTTAATGGTTGCCCAAGAGCACACATCGATCAGATCTATTACCCTCAACGGGGTACAATTCGCAGTTTAGATTCTAAATCGATGCCAACTATATAAATACATGACAGCTTATATTTTGGTTGCTCTGACAAACCTAGAGTTTTAGTTTACGCTACACGCAGGATAAGCCTGGTGCGATCGATAATGTAGATCGACTTACACGATCTCGATCTGTTAGTGTCGATAGAATGTCGATCTTACTCACTGATACTATAGTAAAACAATCTGCTCAATGTGACCAGCTTTTATTTAATTTTAGGATCGCTCTGCCAGATATAACGATCGAATACTACCTAAATCTCCGCCTCAGCCTACTAGTCACTCAGCAACTACAGCGTTAAAATCGTCTACAGATAGAGATCTGTCTGTTGGTTCACTTCACTTCATTCGCCTTACTACAACAATCATGTTTGCTACTAATGCTCCCACACAGCCGATTAATCCTGACAAAATCAGACCAGAAATTCAAGCCTTACAATCGCAGCTAGTTGCCTTCCGGCGGCAGCTTCACCAACAGCCGGAACTAGGCTTTAAAGAGCAACTGACGGCGGCAGCGATCGCCAGTAAACTGAAAGAATGGGGGATCCACCATCAAACGGGTATTGCCGAAACTGGTATTGTTGCCATCATTCAAGGGTCTAAAACTAGTTTTAAACTGCGGACTTTGGCAATTCGGGCGGACATGGATGCGCTGCCGATTCAGGAGGCAAATGATGTGCCCTACAAATCTCGCCATGATGGAGTCATGCATGCTTGCGGTCATGATGGGCATACTGCGATCGCGTTAATGACAGCTTACTATTTGTTCCAACATCGCAGTGACTTTGCTGGGACTGTGAAAATCATTTTCCAGCCCGCTGAGGAAGGGCCAGGCGGAGCCAAACCGATGATCGAGGCAGGAGTACTCACCCATCCGCATGTTGATGCGATCGTCGGCCTACATCTGTGGAATAACTTACCATTAGGCACGATCGGTGTGCGTAGTGGCGCATTAATGGCGGCGGTAGAAAGATTTGGTTGCACTATTCAAGGGAAAGGCGGACATGGTGCGATGCCGCATCAAACAGTAGATGCGATCGTTGTTGCCAGTCAAATTGTTAATTCTTTACAAACGATTGTCTCGCGTAATGTCAATCCAATCGACTCAGCGGTAGTGACAGTCGGTAAATTTCATGCTGGTACTGCGAAGAATATTATTGCCGACACAGCCGAGCTAGAAGGCACGGTCAGATATTTTAATTCCGATTTAGCTGGATTTTTCCATCGCCGGATCGAAGCGATCGTCGCCGGAATTTGTGCCAGTCATGGAGCGAGTTATCAGTTAGATTATATTAACTTTTATCCACCTGTGATTAATAATGAAAAGATCACCGATCTAGTGCGATCTGTGGCCACAGATTTAGTCGAAACTCCCTTGGGAATAGTGCCTGAGTGTCAAACTATGGGTGGAGAAGATATGTCATTTTTCCTGCAACAAGTCCCTGGCTGCTACTTCTTTCTCGGCTCGGCTAATCCCGATCGATCTCTAGCTTATCCCCATCACCATCCCCGCTTTGACTTCGATGAAACTGCCCTTGCTACTGGAGTAGAAATCTTCGTTCGTTGTGTCGAGAAATACTGTAATTAAGCAGAGGTATAATTCTCTCCATTCAGCTATCGATCGCATCTAAAAGTTACATTTACAGTGTATTCTTAGAAAAATCAAAGTATCTAAGAACATATGGCAAAATTGTCTTTTATATCAGACGAGGAACTTGAGAGAGCTGTTGGGCATCTTCTAAAAGTTGCAAGTAAGGCGAAAATAGATGTCGCAAAAGATATCAATCGCAATGTCGTAGATCCATTCTCAATTTTATTTCAGATGTCTGGCTTTAATATAGATTCTGATACTTGGAAA
>JBJOOY010000351.1:0-3787 GCA_046051065.1 Cyanobacteriota bacterium | reverse complement strand
CATTTGTAACTTTAAGTACTAATAAACTATTCAGTCGCGATCGCATTTTTGGTAAGACCTGAAACACCGATTCTGTTGTCATTAATTCAAACGGTTCGATCGAAATGAGCGAACGCACAGTGTTACTGTTGTTAAATTTTAAATTCTAACGATCGCTAAAAATATATAAATTATTTCCAAACTCATGACAAAATTAGATTTATCGACTAAACGTATTCTGGTTACTGGCGGCGCAGGTTTTCTCGGACAGCAAGTAATCGCTCAACTTTGCGCTCAAGGTGCCAATCCTGCGAATATTATTATTCCCCGCTCCCAAGATTGCGATCTGCGCGTACTAGAAAACTGTCACAAAGCAGTTAAAAATGTCGATGTCATCGTTCATCTTGCCGCTCATGTAGGCGGAATTGGTTTAAATCAAGTTAAACCAGCCGAATTATTCTACGATAATTTGATGATGGGTACTCAACTAATTCATGCAGCTTATCAGGCTGGAGTGGGTAAATTTGTCTGTGTCGGGACGATTTGTGCATATCCTAAATTCACACCCGTACCATTCAAAGAAGAAGATCTTTGGAATGGTTATCCGGAAGAAACTAATGCTCCCTATGGAGTAGCTAAAAAGGCTTTATTAGTCCAACTGCAATCCTATCGTCAACAGTATGGATTTAATGGAATTTATCTATTACCAGTAAATTTATATGGCCCTGCGGATAACTTTAAACCAGAAAGTTCTCACGTCATTCCCGCCTTAATTCGGAAGGTACATGAAGCCCAAATTGCTGGAGATAAACAGATTCCAGTTTGGGGTGATGGGAGTCCTAGTCGCGAGTTTATCTATGTAGATGATGCCGCACGGGGCATTGCGATCGCCACAACTAGTTACGATCGCGAAGAGCCAGTTAATTTAGGCACAAATTATGAAATTACGATTAAAGATTTAATTACTTTAATCTGTAAACTGATGGATTACAAAGGCGAATTAATCTGGCAAACAGATAAGCCCAATGGTCAACCGCGCCGATGTCTCGATACTCAAAAAGCTGAAGAGTACTTTGGATTTACAGCTAATGTAAATATCGAGCAAGGATTAAAAAATACGATCGATTGGTATCGTAAAAATGCTGTATAGCGGTGCCCGATCTAGTAAGGTTCGCAGTTAGTCGCGATCGTGACTAGTAGCTAATGGAAGCAAGACAAGACAGTGGCTAGAATAAGTCGATAAAATCACTGTCCACTGTCCACTTTCGACTGTCCTTACAATACTAAAACGATCGTCCCGATCGAAATTAGTAACCCACCAATAATTACTTTAAGAGTGAGTGGTTCCTGGAGAAAGATTGCCGAAAATAATATTACCAGGATGACACTAGTTTTATCGATCGGGGCAACCTGAGCGGCTTTACCTACTTGCAACGCCTTAAAGTAAAACAGCCATGATAAACCAGTAGCAACCCCAGAAATTAGCAAAAATATCAGCGTCCGCACTGGAATCAGCTTGAGTTGACCGAAATTTCCTTCGGCAAATACCAGCGCCCAAGCAATAATTAAAATTACAACAGTCCTGACTGCTGTAGCTAAATTAGCATCGATATTTTGTACCCCAATCTTAGCAAAAATGGTGGTTAAAGCTGCAAAAAAAGCTGAAAGTAAAGCATAAATCCACCAGAGATTAGGGCTATTTTCCATCGATATTCACCCAGAAAATATTATTTTTGCTTAAACTTTATGGATTAACCTCCGCAGGCATAGTTTTCATGAGTGTGGCCATTTCGATCGCATTTAAAGCATAACCCCAACCATGATTGCCCTTAATTCCCGCCCGCTCTAATGCCTGAGTCATGGTATCCACCGTTAGGACACCAAATACAACTGGAGTACCGCTCTGAAAAGCAACAGCCGCAATCCCTTTGGCAACTTCTGAAGATACATAGTCAAAATGGGGCGTATCCCCCCGAATTACTGCACCCAGGCAAATAATCGCATCATAATGACCAGAGAGGGCGAGTTTTTTTGCCACTAGCGGCACTTCAAAGCACCCAGGCACCCAGGCATAATCTACTTGGCTACCATTGGGGTCGATATCAATTCCGTGGCGTTTGAGGCAATCCTGACAGCTATCTAGCAGTTTATTCGTAACGAGGTCATTAAATCGACCGATAACGATCGCAAATCGGAGAGAACTATCTGCGACGAGAGTGCCTTCAAAAACTGACATTTAAATTATGAATTATGAATTATGAATTATCTAATGCCAAAGAGACTGTGCCAACGGCTGTTAGCCTGAACAGATGTCCGCAATTGCAGTCGTTGTTAGCGCAGCCTCTATCCCCGCAAACCCAGGGAGCCAGTAATCTAGACTACTAGGAAGTTTAAAACCCCTACAACGACTACCAAAATCGTCCATGCTCCCGAACCAACGAACAGGAGTTGTTTAGAGCGATCCCAGTTTTGTGGTGCTGCGTAAGCCACAGGTACGCCAACAATCATCACAAATGATAACAGCACTAAGGCAAATAGTGCCAGGTTGAAAATTACAATCATTTTATCTACGCTCCCAAAAACAGCAACATTTTAACTTGGTTACTTAAAAATTTAACACTTCTTCGGGTGGTTATTCGTTATTATCGATCGCACTCATCGATGATTCCCCTTCTTTGGTAAGCATTTCGATCTAGCTACTATTCTGGTACAAAGGATTTAGATTTCCACCGCTGGGCTCATTCGGATCCGCTCGTCTGTGGAGATCGACTTGCTAGCCGCTCTCAAGTATTAGTTGGATCGATCGGAATTTAATTGCCGTAACCATTGCCGAAATTTTCTTAGTGCCAGACTAGTACCTTCCCGACGACTGAGATCGATAAATTCATCAAGTGTAGGGACGATCGTCGGTATGCCTGGAAAAGTGGGACTAGAAGGGGAAATGACATATTCACCAGCTTGTAATAAGTTGATTTGGAGTTGGCCATTAGCATAGAGCCATACTTCGGGTACGCCTAAACTAGCATAGGCAGATAGCTGAGTTTTGGAAGTAACATCGACTTCAATTGCTAAATCTGGTGGTGGATCTACACTCAAATCTATTTTGGTTTTGCCGATTGTTTGCTGATAATTTTGGATGTAAAAACAATTATCTGGTTCGATTCCGGCACTCATGTCTTCGCGCTTGAAAGTAGTCGAACCAAAGCACTCTCGATCTATCTCTAATTCTTCCAGTAGAATTTTAATTAAATCGCCAATGATTTCTTTATTGATTTCATGTTCTGGCGATGGCATTCTAATTTCTAATGTCTGGTGATAATAAGCAAGTCGCGTAGGGCGTTTATCGCCGAGTTCGGCAATAATTGCATTAAATTCGGGCCAATCGATCTCTCTCAAACAGAGTCTTTGACTGGGTGGTATGTTGATTTGGTTGAGTTGTAATGTGACCATCAGTTTTGGCGCATAGATCTATACAATAACACCGAGAAATAATTTAACTGTGCGGCTCGATCGAGGTTAAGTGCCCAGATCTTACTTCTGGGGCTACCGATTGAGAGCCTCAATCGCTGGCGATCTGCACAGGTTGGGGGAGGTGATTTACTACTAACCCCGACTCGATCGCGTATACTGGCACCTGCAGAAAATATTCTTGCTGAAATCGTTCTTCTTCGATCGCCGCGAGAAATACTCTGACTGAATCTAATGAGTAGAGATCTATCTCGTGCATAGTTGAATTAAGTTCCCGGCCGATCGACAATAGATTAGTTTGTTTATCGATTGATTGTTGAAAACCTATTTCGATTAAAAC
>JBJOOY010000350.1:0-7373 GCA_046051065.1 Cyanobacteriota bacterium | reverse complement strand
CCATTTGGCTTTTGGCATTTTAAAGTCTCAACAGCCGTTTGACCCTAATTATGCGATCGATACCCCTTGACTTTCAAGACAGTATCTACAGATTGTGATGTTAATTTATTTGATATTAATGTTTTAAACATGGAATATAACTAATGCCAAATCCTAATTCCTGGACGACTAAATTAACCCTATTACTCGCCAGTAGCCTGACAGTCATGTCCGGCGCAACAGTTTCGCCATCGCTGCCAGCGATGAAACAACAATTTGAAAATGCGATTTCCGATCCCGATTTGCGGACAACTTTAGTTAAATTAGTCATTACATTACCAGCATTATTCATCGTCATCGGATCGCCGATCGCGGGCATCATTGTAGATAGATTCGGACGTAAACCACTATTACTAATCACCGCAATTTTGTATGGTTTTGCTGGTAGCTCCGGTCTGTTTTTAGAAAGTTTACCCGCAATTTTAGTCGGACGAGCATTACTGGGTTTTGCTGTTGCTGGAGTAATGGTGAGTGCGACAACTCTCATCGCCGATTACTATAGCGGCCCTGCACGAGCGGCATTCATGGGAATCCAGGCGGGCTTTATGGGATTAGGTGGTGTTGTATTTCTGACTCTCGGCGGCGCATTGGCTCAACAAAATTGGCATTATCCGTTTGGTATTTACCTATTTGCATGGCCGATCGCGTTATTAGTTTTTGCGTTTATTGTCGAACCAGATCGGAGCAATTCTCACCAGCGAAATATAGGATTAGAAGCCGATTTAAGTAGTCAATCTACACCTATTGGCGTGATGGTAATCGTGTATGGATTGACAACCCTCAGTCAAATTGCTTTTTATCTCATCCCCGTTCAATTACCCTTTTATCTCGATGGTTTAGTCAAGGCTAATCCCTCTCAAAGTGGCATGGCGATCGCCCTTTGCACTTTATTTTCAGCAGTTGCATCTGTCACCTATGGCAAACTCAAACAACGGATGGAATTCGTTACTTTTCTCCCAGTTATTTTCGGATTTATGGGGATTGGGTATCTATTAATCGGTCAATCATCAAACTGGTTGCAAGTTTTAACCGGACTGGCAATTTCAGGATTGGGGCTAGGAATTTTGATGCCCAATATGTCCGTGTGGCTCAGTTCGGCGGTTCCAGACAGTCTGCGCGGTAGAGCATTAGGTGGTCTTTCAACATCGATGTTTTTAGGGCAGTTTTTATCACCGATCGTCACTCAGCCATTAACCAAATCAATGGGCTTAGGTGGCACCTATGCGATCGTTGGCGGCGGTCTAGTTATCGTTGCTTTAGGATTTGCCGTTTTCAAATCTCAAGTGCGTAATCTCACTCGTTCTCGTGCTGTCTAAATCGTTCGCGGAGCGTCTCCGATGGAGAATCGAATTATCTTAATAATGTCTTATTTCTGGTTGACAAAGCATCTAAATAGAAAAAAGCCGCTCGATAAGAGTATCGCTTTTTTACTCGCATTCATTATCGTTAATAGTCTTGGGTTAACTACCATTCGAGCAAACGAAATAATCCAGCAGATCGATCTTCAGCAATCTTCAGAGCTTAAATCCAGCGATCGAGCATTTCGCTCGTTTAAGTCAATTGTCGATCAATATGATTGTCTATCCGAATCTACAGGAACTAGTTTCGTTGGCGTAGCCTCTCCCCTGGAGAATCGCCTCAGTCAGATCGATAGAAATAAGTTTGCTAGAGATCTCAATTCTTGTATCGATCGAATGCAAGATATGGCTGGTATTTCGCCCGCAGATATAGAAATATTAGAGCAATTACAAACAGAATTTGCTGCCGAACTTACCGCTCTCAATGGCAAGATCGAAAGACTCAACCGAGATATCAAAAAATTAGAAACTCAACAATTTTCGACCACCACAAAACTTAGCGGACAAGCGATCTTTGCTATTAATGCGGGTACATTTGGTGGCGACCGAATTATTGCTCCTAGAGGTGCGATCGTCAGTACGAGTAAACCAAATGCCACCAGCCTCTATCGGGTCAGCTTAGACCTTAATACTAGTTTCACTGGTAAAGACCTGCTCAAAGTCCGGCTCGTGTCCGCTAGTCCTGGCAGCGGCGATAATGCGGCTGGCTTTCTAGAGCCTAATTTTGGGAGCGTCCTCGATTTTGCCGTACCTGGACGCGAACAACTTAGTTTGGGGCGGCTATATTACAGCTTTAACCCAGCCAAAGATCTAAGTGTCACCATCGGCCCGCAAATGGTAGCACCAGATTTTGTCGATAAAAATCGCTATGCCAATGCCAGCTTTCGGGACTTTTCCACCGCTGCAATTACGAATAATTTTATCCTACTACCCAGACCAGGCGGTGCGGGAGCTGCGATCGATTGGAAGCCAAACCAGAGCCAGTTTTCGGCTCGTGCCGTTTACGTTGCGAGTAGCGGATCTGCTAGCCTGCCTGAAAATCAACAGTTTTTTGGTGGCGGTGCTGCTAATGATGTTCGCTTATTTCCGGCTGCTGGCGGTGGCTCGACAGGCGGACTATTTGGCGATCCTTATATGGGCATCGTCGAACTAGAATACGCGCCGACAAAATCGATCGCGATGCGCTTACAATACAGCGGTGGCGAACTCCTCGGCAGCAAATTTCAAGTAGTCGGAGTCAATACAGAAGTGGCACTTTCTTCGCACGTCGGCTTATTTGCCCGTTATGGTTCTGGCTCTTATCCCAATACAAGCCTCGGCGATATTCGTCCCCAATACTGGTCAGCAGGTATCGCTTTTCAAGATTTATTTACCAAAAACGATCTGGCAGGAATTGGGATCGCGCAACCATTTCTATTAAAAGAAGTCGGAAATGCCAGTCAAACTAATTTTGAAGCATTTTATAACATTCCAGTTAGTAAAAATCTGCAAATCACCCCGATCGTGCAAGTTATTACCAATCCAGCCAACCAGAGTAGTAACAGCACAATTTTTACAGGTACATTGCGAACCGTACTTTCTTTCTGAGAATTAAGTATTTTTCCACATCTAGAAACTTGCAATTTTACCCTTCTTGTCAACTTTAAAAATATCATAATCGAGGAAATCATATGAGTAGTGAAAGTAAATGTCCATTTACCGGATCGAACGATCGATTTAAGGCAAGTAGTGGCACATCTAACCGCGATTGGTGGCCGAACCAGTTAAACCTCTCCATTCTTCACCAGCATTCGCCGCAGTCCAATCCGATGGGCGCGAATTTTAACTACGCGCGGGAGTTTAAAACCCTCGATCTAAACGCCCTCAAGCAGGATATTTTTCAGCTAATGACCACCTCTCAGGACTGGTGGCCTGCTGATTACGGTCACTATGGGCCGCTATTTATTCGTATGGCTTGGCATAGTGCGGGTACGTATCGCGTCGGCGACGGGCGCGGCGGTGCGGGGACTGGCAACCAGCGGTTTGCCCCCTTAAATAGTTGGCCGGATAATGCCAATCTCGATAAAGCGCGGATGTTGCTGTGGTCGCTCAAGCAAAAATACGGGCAGAAAATCTCCTGGGCAGATTTGATGATTCTTACGGGTAACTGCGCTCTAGAATCGATGGGATTTAAAACCTTTGGCTTTGCGGGCGGACGTGCCGATATTTGGGAGCCAGAGGAAGATATTTACTGGGGTGCGGAGACAGAATGGCTGGGCGATAATCGCTATAGTGGCGAACGCGAACTCGAAAATCCGCTCGGTGCCGTACAAATGGGTCTAATTTATGTCAACCCGCAGGGGCCAAACGGTAATCCCGATCCGGTCGCTTCAGGGCGAGATATTCGCGAAACCTTCAAGCGGATGGCGATGAACGATGAGGAAACCGTGGCTCTAGTTGCAGGCGGGCACACCTTCGGTAAATGTCACGGCGCGGGTGCTGAGTCGCTAATGGGGCGCGAACCAGAGGGCGCGAGTATTGAGGAGCAAGGTTTGGGCTGGAAGAATGAATTCGGCACGGGTAAAGGGATAGATACGACTACCAGCGGCATTGAGGGCGCGTGGACGAATAATCCGATTAAATGGGACAATAACTACTTTGAAAATCTGTTCGGCTATGAGTGGGAACTAACTAAAAGTCCGGCAGGTGCCCATCAGTGGGTACCTAAAGATGGTGTGGGCGCAGATACCGTACCCGATGCCCACGATCCGACTAAACGGCACGCCCCGATCATGACTACGGCAGATATGGCGATGCGAATGGACTCGACTTATGCCCCGATCGCGCGTCGTTTTCTCCAGCATCCAGAGCAATTTGCCGATGCCTTTGCCCGTGCCTGGTTCAAGCTTACCCACCGCGATATGGGGCCGCGATCGCGCTATCTGGGTGCGGATGTGCCAGTAGAAGAGCTAATCTGGCAAGATCCGATTCCTGCTGCCACTTATCAATCGATCGACGATCGCGATATTGCCACCCTGAAGCAGCAAATCCTCGGATCGGGTTTAGCTGTCTCCCAATTAGTAACGACGGCTTGGGCAGCAGCGGCAACCTTCCGAGGTTCTGACAAGCGCGGTGGCGCAAACGGCGGACGGCTGCGCCTCGCGCCTCAACAAGATTGGGCAGTCAACCAACCCGATCGCTTGGCAGCAGTATTGCAGGTGCTAGAAGGGATTAAAACCACCTTCAACAACTCCCAAACCGAGGGGAAACAAGTATCTTTGGCAGATACGATCGTCCTCGGCGGCTGTGCGGGGGTAGAACAGGCAGCGCGGAACGCGGGTTACGATCTCCAAGTACCCTTCACACCAGGACGCACGGATGCGTCCCAAGCCCAAACGGATCTAGAATCGGCGGCATTTCTAGAACCGATCGCCGATGGTTTCCGCAATTACGTTAAAGGTGGCTGCACGATCCCTGCTGAGAAATTGCTGCTCGATCGAGCGCAGTTATTAACGCTGAGTGCGCCGGAGATGACCGTTCTCGTCGGTGGAATGCGGGTGTTGAATGCAAATGTCAGTCAATCCCAGCATGGCGTATTTACCAGCCGTCCAGAAACTTTGAGCAATGATTTCTTTGTCAACCTGCTCGATCTGGGCACCACTTGGCAAGCCACTTCCGCAGCCGAAGACCTATTTGAAGGACGCGATCGCACAACAGGCACACTCAAATGGACGGGCACCCGCACGGATCTGATTTTCGGTTCCAATTCGCAACTACGCGCTCTGGCAGAAGTCTACGGTTGCCAAGACTCGCAACCGCAATTCATCCGCGATTTTGTAGCTGCCTGGGATAAGGTGATGAATCTCGATCGCTTCGATCTCGCCAACGCTTAACTGCCAACGACAACTTGCGCTTGAGGTCATAGATCGCGACTTCAAGCGCAAATTTTGGCTCGAATTAATTACAAGTATCGATTAATTTTATGTCTGACTCTCGTAAACTATCATTTTTCGCTACCCTAATTATGGCGATTTTAACCGCGATCGCCATTCCTATCCCCGCCCGTGCTGCCGATCGAATTGTCGCCCGCTTTCCACCGTTTAAAGATTTTAAGATCTCCACTGCTGAATTAAAAACATTCGCGAACACAGGGAAACTTCCCACTCAATTTGCTAATTTTACCAAGTTAAATTCTCCCGCCCAACTGCCAGAATTTCGCCAGTTATTACAGCAACGCTTTAAAGTTAGTCCCCTCTACGTTTCCCAATTTACCCATGCACCCCTAGTCGAAAAGATGTTAGAGCGCATCGGCGAATCGATTAAACCCAGCCCCCAGCAAAATGGGATCGTGCCATTAGAACCGCCCTAATTCGCGCTGCTGAAGATAAGCAAGGCTTGAGCGTGTTGAAGGCGATCGAGCATTTTCCCAGCCGTACCATCAATCTCGAACTATCAGAAATATTTACTCTTTACGACAATCTCACCGAGCTACTCAAGCGGCGCGGTAATCTGGTGGCAACGATCGATCGCCTCACCGATACCGCAGCCACAACCTTACCCACCGACTTTAGCAAACAACCCGATCTCCGACAAGCGGGAAGATTTCGTTGGCAAAAACAATCGTTTACCTGGAAAGATCTTTCGCGGAGCGTCTCATCTGGAGAATCGCGTAATCGTCTAGTTCCTGGCGATTTATACCTTCCTCAAACCACCGCCGCCGTACCAATTATCGTCATCTCCCACGGCGCAGCCGAAGATCGCACCGCCTATGCCTATCTAGCCGCACATTTAGCTTCTCATGGCTTTGCTGTTGTCGCAATCGAACATGTGGGTGGCGATGCCAGTCGATTTCGCAAATACTTCTCAGGTTTAGCTCCCGCTCCCGACGCCACAGAATTACTCGAACTTCCCCACGATGTCTCCTTCGCACTCGATGAGTTACAAAGAAGATCGGTTAAAGATCGCAACCTCCAACAACTTAATTTCCAGCAAGTAGGGCTAATCGGGCACTCACTGGGCGGTTATACGGTTTTAGCCTTAGCTGGTGCCCAAATCGATTTCGCCCTCGTCAAACGCAATTGCAACCCCAATCGTTCCCTAAATATCTCCGTCTTGCTCCAGTGTCGTGCTAACGAACTCACAGCCCAACCCTATCGCCTCCAAGACCCCCGCATTCGGTCGATCTTTGCCATCAATCCGCTGGGTAGCGCGATGTTTGGCAAGCAAGGTTTGAGCCAAATTCGCATTCCCACCTTTTTACTCGGCGGTAGCGATGATATTATCACTCCGGCAGTACCGGAACAAATTTATCCGTTTACCTGGCTGCAAACATCCGCTAAGTATCTAGCGATCCTCAATGGCGGCACGCATTTTTCTACCCCCGCCGTCTCTCAAAGCGATGGGATCTTCCCGATTTCTGACGGGTTAATCGGTGCCAATCCCTTACAGGCGCAAACTTATACCAAAGCTCTGAGTTTGGCTTTTTTCCAAACCCATCTTGCTAATCAAGCGGAATTCGGGCAATATCTCCATCCTGCCTATGGTAGAGCGATCGATTCTGCTTCCCTACCGCTTAACTTACTCCCATCCTCTGCTGCCGCATCAATTTCTCAAGCTTTAGAGCGAGATCCTTCCCGCGCTCCCAAACTCGTTGGCGGAGCCTCTCCCCTGGAGAATCGCTAGTACCCTCGATCGCGGCCGAATTTAGGAGGTCAAACCTCGGTGGAAACGCTAAATATTCATCGATCCGATCGAAAAGTATTCAGCCAATCGCCACCTTTTCTTTTCGATTCTCAGCACAACCAATCCAACCTGGAGCCAGCATGAAACAGTGGTATTCAGCATTCGAGCTAGCGGGATTACCAGGTCTACCAGCCTTGCCTAATAACATTACGAGAAAAGCCAAAGCAGAACAATGGCAATCGCGTCAGCGAACGGGTAGCGGTGGTGGTCGAGAGTACGCTTACAATAGTTTGCCAAAAACAACTCAGACAGCGT
>JBJOOY010000349.1:0-2928 GCA_046051065.1 Cyanobacteriota bacterium | reverse complement strand
CCTGTAAAAATCGTTAGCGTAATCGCTTCAATTAAGTAGTTTAAGGTGTGAATTTGCACTAAATCATTACCAGCTACTTTCTCACCAATTCCGGTCATTTGTCCACCATTTGGATCGGTCAAATCTTGAATCCAAGCTTGTATTTGTGGATCGGTTTGTACCGCCCGATCGTCTAGATAAAATAGTTTTAAGTAATTAGATACCCACTCATGAATTGCCTCCCAAATCAGCAGTGCATCATCGCGATAGGGGTAATTTGGCAAACACTCCGGATCGTCAACTCCTCGGTGTTTTAAGGTCAGAGGTAAAGATGATTCATTAAAGGGGAAGGGATAATTCTGGGCGCTTTTAGCACTCAGTAATAGAGAAGATTCTAATGTTCCTGCTGCTACCCGATCGACCGTACCACCTGGCTGAATCAACCCTCTGAGTGCCGCATCATTAATAAATAAGGTGCCCTCAATGTGCGGTTTTAATAACTTGCCTAGCGGGTGGGTAATCGGTAGCTGGCGATAAGTAGCGATCGCGATCGGTTCCATCCGTAAATGGGTGCCACCTAGGTGCGAAATAAACTCATGATAATTACCGTCGGCAATTTGTACCGTCAACTTGGCAATTTGCCATGCCCAGCGTTCTTCAGCAGATGACTGGAGGGATGGTGCTACAAAAATCGGATTATCTGGCGACGGATCTTGATAGCATTGAATGGCAACTGGCAATAGCCGCCGATTTGGACAATCACCTGGCTCAACTGCAAATAACGCGATCGGGTGATAAATGTATTTTTGGACTGGTTGGTTTTCTATTTCTACCGTGCCCGGGTCAACATCACGGAGCACTTGGTAATCTGTAATATACAGCCGATTTTCTGCCAGCGCTCGATCTAACGAATCACTAGTACCCATCACAGACTGGTATTGGGCATCGGTAACTGGAAATTTTTGTAAATGGGTGCGGAGTCGTTCGATTACCAGGGGATTTGCTCCAGCAACTCTCTGCGCCGCAAAAGCTTTATCTTCTTCCACTCGATCGGCAATAGTCGGCAAATAGATAATTTGAAATAAATCCTGATAATTTTTGAGACTAAGTTTTGAGCTTTGAGTAGGGGTAGTAATTTGTTTGTTTTGAATTACTTTAACTTGCTGTTTAATTAAATATTCATCGAAGCTAGGATCGACATTAACTGGAATTGACTGGACGGGCGGCTTGGCTAAAAGTATTCGAATGACTACATTGTAAATCGTTCTAATCCATGCAGATTGTTGGGGATTGCTGAGAATATATAAAAGTCGCAGATCGAAAATGAGTTGAAGCGTAGAAGATCTTTTTTGGTTGATGGCAATATCATACATCGCTTGATTAGAGCGAATCCGCAGCAGCAAGTTAGCAACATCTTTAACCCATACTTCTTTGAGCAGAGAATTATCTGCTAAGAAAACTGATGATACCATCGGATATTTTAGCCGATCGGATATGTTGGTAAACCGCGTGTAGTCGTACTTATATGTTTGGGTTGACGCAGGATCTTGAGGAGAAGTATTTGTCATCTCGATCGTCCATGTAACAGCACCTTGTAGTATTGTCGCACAAAATTTTAGGAAATTCAAATGTGCTGATCGAAAAGTGATGAGGGTAGGTTTTGTTCAGAAGATAATGTTTAAATATCGATCGCTACTGCTGGCATAAACCTACCCCCACAGACGATAAAATCGGGTCCCAGAGATAAGAGAGCCTTACGAGATTAAAGACAAGATTTGATAAGGTCGTCTGCCCCAATAAGTTCCAGGTGCGAAACTGGCTTCCTTCACACCAGTACTAGTTTGAGCGCCGATAAATTTTGTCCCTGTAACATCGGTAATAATCCCCATATGCACTGACGATCCAGCGACAGCAGGGAAAACAATCACATCACCCACTACCGGAGATTTAGCAGGGGAAAAGGCTGAATCATTCAAGTAGTCCTCAGCTCTACGGTATGCGTAGCTTTTAAAAACGCTGTTATAAGCAGCATAAACCAAGTGAGAGCAGTCAACTCCATTTTTATCCTTGCCCCCATATTGATAACGGGTACCTTGCCACGATTTAGCGACCTCCGCCACAGTTTGCAGCTCTTGTGCAGTTGAACCGCGCTCCTCAGCAGCAGTTACGGGTAAAATATGGCTACAGACTACCAAGGCACAAACTAGAATTTTTTGGTACATAACTGTCGATCGAATGATAGATAATTTTTAGACCCAATAATTAAGATTCAGACAGGGGCTACTAATTAGCTGTTCTTCCAGCTATTAAGTTAACTAGTGAAGCTAAAATCGAATTACACCGATCTCTAAATCGAGTTACCTTAATGCTAGATCGATTGATTTCGATCTGCCAAATCTGACTAATTTCTCTCGTATAATGATGGGGGCGCAAACAGAAGGTCGATCAAAACTATGCTGGATCATTCCACCCCACCCATTAAAATTGCAATCGTCGGTGATGTTCACGATCAATGGGAACCTGCTGATGAAGTCGCGTTGCAACATCTAGGTGTAGATTTAGTTTTATTCGTTGGTGACTTTGGGAATGAAACTGTAGAATTAGTAGGCCGGATTGCGGCTCTAGACATGCCTAAAGCAGCGATTTTGGGCAATCATGATGCTTGGTATACCGCTAGCGATTGGGGTCGGAGTAAACGCCCTTACGACCCGCTCGTAGAAGATCGCGTTCAGCAGCAAATCGATTTATTAGGTGCTAATGATGTCGGTTATGGCAATTTAGACTTACCCCAATTTAATCTATCGATCGTGGGTAGTCGTCCATTTAGCTGGGGCGGTTCTCAGTGGAAATATAGTGATTTTTATGAAGATAGATACGGCATCGATAGTTTTGCTGCATCTACCGAGCGAATTGTGGCGATAGCGCAGCGTTCTACATCCGAACATTTGA
>JBJOOY010000348.1:0-7414 GCA_046051065.1 Cyanobacteriota bacterium | reverse complement strand
AGCACCAAACATGGGTAACTTCCAGAGAGTCCAGTAGTGTTGTTGAGCGACAGAGTCTTCGCTGAACTCGATCGCCGGAATAAATCCTTGATCGAGAATATATTGGATCTGCTTGGTAATTTGAGCGTCGCTCAAAGGAGGCAAGTAGGAGAAAGTCTCGAAGCGACGCATTTTAGGTAAGGTTTGCATTTTCTCTTTGCTCTATGGCTAAATATAATTAAGATTTCAGATTGGCTGTTTAACGGATTAAATCAGTTACTCTGAGGACTGATCCTGTGTACCTGGCTCAGTAATGGATAGTTGCGATAGTTTCTCTAGCTGTTGCTTGCGATGCTGACTATTCTGGTGCTTAATCTCATGAAACATCATTTCTGGTAAGTCATCCATGATTTCTTCCACTAAGTGCTCCCTCACCGTCATAATCCGGAAGGCTAACTCCTGATTTTGTCTCAGGAGTGCTTGCAAATAGAGTTCGCCATCTTGGAGGATTTGTTGACCAGAGAAACCCCGCAGCCAGATTGCCAGCGGTGGATTGTTCTCAGTCAATTGACCCAAGACAATCTCCATCGCTTGATAAGTCAAATAGCTAGAGATGACTTTTGCAGTATTTTTAGCAACTCGTTTAATATCCATTACCCTAAGTGATGAAGGTAGAAATAGAGGTTAATATTTATTACTATCCCCTATTTTCTAACCCCTATCCCCTTCTACAGAGTATCCATTGCTTCAAATTCAAACTTGATTTCTTTCCAGAGTTCGAGTGCGACAGCAAGTTCGGGAGACCATTTACCAGCTTCACGGAGAACATCGCCACCTTCACGCATGAGGTTACGACCTTCGTTACGTGCTTGGACGCAAGCTTCGAGCGCAACGCGGTTAGCGGTTGCACCAGGAGCGTTACCCCAGGGGTGACCAGCAGTACCACCACCGAACTGGAGGCAAGAGTCATCGCCGAAGATTTCGACCAGTGCGGGCATGTGCCAGACGTGGATACCACCAGAAGCAACTGGGAATACACCAGGCATAGAAGCCCAATCTTGGGTGAAGAAAATACCCCGTGAGCGATCTTCTTCGACGTAGTTTTCACGCATGAGATCGACGAATCCCATCGTGATCCCTTTTTCGCCTTCGAGTTTACCCACAAATGTACCGGAGTGCAGGTGGTCACCACCAGACATCCGTAGACATTTTGCGAGGACGCGGAAGTGAATCCCGTGATTTTTCTGACGATCGATTACTGCGTGCATTGCGCGGTGAATGTGCAGAAGTAGACCATTCGCACGGCAATATTTAGCCAAACTAGTGTTAGCAGTAAAACCACCAGTGAGGAAGTCATGCATAACGATCGGCGTACCGATTTCTTTCGCGAATGCAGCGCGTTCCATCATTTCTTCGCAGGTAGGCGCAGTCACGTTGAGGTAGTGACCTTTGATTTCGCCAGTTTCTGCTTCAGCTTTCTCGATCGCTTCTTGAACGAACAAGAATCTGTCGCGCCAGCGCATGAAGGGCTGAGAGTTAATGTTCTCATCATCTTTGGTCAGATCTAGACCACCACGGAGAACTTCATATACCGCCCGACCATAATTTTTCGCAGACAGACCGAGTTTAGGTTTGATCGTACAACCTAACAACGGACGACCATATTTATTTAATTTATCGCGCTCGACGGTGATACCGTGAGGAGGACCTTGGAAGGTCTTGAGATAAGCAACAGGAACGCGGATGTCTTCTAACCGCAGCGAACGTAAGGCTTTAAAACCAAATACGTTACCCACGAGAGATGTTAATAGGTTGGTTACAGAACCTTCTTCAAATAAATCTAACGGATAGGCAATAAAACAAAAATATTGATTATCTTCACCTTTTACAGGCTCGATATGATAGCAACGACCTTTGTACCGATCGAGGTCGGTCAATAAGTCTGTCCATACAGTTGTCCAGGTACCAGTGGAGGATTCAGCGGCTACTGCTGCTGCTGCTTCCTCTGGTGGGACTCCAGGCTGAGGACTCATCCGGAACGCACCTAAAAGATCTGTATCTTTAGGAGTATAGTCCGGTGTGTAATAAGTCAAACGATAGTCTTGTACCCCAGCTTTATAACCAGAACTAGACTGAGTTTGAGTTTGCGCGTAAGCCATAGATTTCTTACCTTCAGGAACCAGTTGATGTTTCTTATTCAGTTCATACTATATCAGTAAGTGGATAAGTTTTGGTTCGGATCTTTTTGTGAAAGTTATAAGCTGTTTTTATATAGTTGGGATCGCTGGGGATCGACAGGATGTTTTTGGACAGATCCCTTTTCAATCGACCGATCTCTTCGCTCGGCTCGCTCCCAAAAAGTAGTTAGATGTTGTATCTAACTACTGTCGATCGACAGATTGATGATGGTTTTTAGGCACTATGTATTCGGCAAGAGTAGTCAATCAGAGCAACTTTACAGCTAACATCATCGATCGTGTTTTAGTAGCTAGGTAATAGTACTCATTAAACAAGGTATCCACTAGGGATACCTTTACAAATATTATTAAAAATTCAATTCAAGCTTTAGGCTTTTTTGGGAGAAAGAAGCATCATCATGTTGCGACCCTCTTTCTTCGGAAATTGCTGAACTTCACCTACTTCCTTGAGGTCTTCGGCCATCTGCTTGAGGACTTTTTCGGCTAAATCGCTATGTTGGATCTCACGTCCGCGAAATGTAATCGTTGCCTTAACTTTATCCCCAGACTTGAGGAAGCGAGTGGCTTGACTAACTCGCACTTGGTAGTCATGTTCCTCGATCGTGTACCGCATTTTAACTTCTTTGACTTCGGCGGTATGCTGCTTTTTCTTGGCTTCTCTAGCTTTCTTTTCTAGTTCAAACTTATATTTCCCGTAGTCCATAATCCGGCATACAGGTGGATCGGCTTTATCGCTGACTAGGACTAAATCTAGTCCATTCTCATCCGCTATTGCCTGCGCCTCTTGGGGCGTGAGAATCCCTAGCTGTTCGCCATCATTACCGATCGCGCGAATTGTCGGGAAGCGGATGCGTTCGTTGATTTGAGGAAGATCGCGGGTGCGTCTTTTTTCGATGATGGGTGATTTAATAGGAATGGGATTTTCTGGTGGGTAAGTGGTATGGTTATCCTCAATCGTAGTTGGCTACGAAATCAGTTTAGACTAAAGTAACTTGTTAGGTTATATTTAGCTTTAATATACTTATTTTACCCAAGTTTTCTAGATTTTGAGGTAAAGTTTAATATCTTTTCAGCTCGATCTAACATTTCCAGTGGCTAGTGAATAGTAAACAGGGCTAGGGAGTCAGTAATGGCCAAGACTTGGCATCACAAGGTCGGAAATCAACGAGATTGGATGTGGCGGGGTTGGCAGACTCGGTACACTTACCAGCGGGGGAGCAAAGAGCGAGAAACTTCACCGCCAGTGTTATTAATACATGGATTTGGCGCATCGATCGGTCATTGGCAGCATAATTTAGAATTTCTCGCCAACCATCATACAGTCTACGGTCTAGATCTAGTCGGTTGGGGCGGCTCGCGCAAGCCAAAGATTAATTACAATATCGAGTTGTGGGTGGAGCAAGTTTACGATTTCTGGCAAACATTTATCGGTCAACCAGCGATTTTGGTGGGGAACTCGATCGGTTCACTAGTGGCACTAGTAGCGGCAGCCAGACATCCAGAAATGGCTGCAACACTAGTTATGGTCAGTTTGCCAGATTTGTCAGCGGAGCAAGAAGCGATCCCTAAGTCGCTCCAGCCGTTAGTTAATGCGATCAAGCGATCGATCTTGAATCCCCCATTACTACATACTTTATTTAAAATTGTCAGTCGTCCTCAAGTCGCGCGTAAATGGGCGCAAATTGCTTATGCTAATCCCGATCGAGTGACAGACGATTTAATCGATCTTTTCCTCACTCCAGCCCGAGAACGCGAAGCTCCAGCAGCATTTGTCAAGATTATGCAGGGGATGACTAGTAGCAATTTCTCGCCGAATATTCGCCACCTGTTACCAGCGATGAAAATGCCGATGCTGTTAATTTGGGGCTGCGAAGATCGGATGATTCCGGCTGGGACTGCGGATATTTTGCTGAAACTCAATCCATTAATGCAACTAGTTACTCTAGCTGCTGCTGGTCATTGTGCCCATGATGAGATGCCAGATGAAGTCAATCGGATTATTCGGAATTGGCTCGATGCCCCAGAAATTTGGCAGCGCAAACCAGCAGTTGCTAAATATTATTAAGCATTATTAATCAACCCCCATCCCCCACTCAAGCTCTGCGGTGCTGACATAAGTCTAGTTAACGTCAGTTCGGGATAAGAATAGCCTGGAGACTTCAATCGAGTGCGGGACTTAAACGAAGCAAATATCCTTAACCCGAACTCACGTTAGTTAGTTACTACCCGACGGTAACTTGGTCGATACTCACATCCGTAGCACCAGAAACACCACTAGCTAGCTCGACCATCCGATCGAGGATTTCTTGGCTGGGGACAGAACCTTTTAAGACTACGCTGCCACCAGTTTGGGCTACCCAAAGTGAATCTACGTCAGTTACAGATGAATCTTCATCGAAAGCTAGGGCAACTCTTTTTGCTAAACCACTTTGGTCGTATTCACCATTAAGTCCCATGCGTTCTGAGGCGATTTCACCACCAGTTTCAGGATCTGTGGCACCATCTGCGGGAGCTGGATTGACTTCAGCATCTGCTGGTTTTTCCATGCCGAACATTTTTTGTAGAAAACCCATAATTAAAATACTCCATCTAAGAAAATACACGTTACCCATTATGCTAGGTATTTTGAGTGAAAGCCGGAGAAGATTACAAAATTTTTAAGATTTTGTGACAATCGGAATTGTGAGAGAATATAAGGCTATGTCTAAATAGTAGCTGTTAGTTAGCTCGATCGAATTATCATGAAACATACTCTATCTGTGTTGGTTGAAGATGAAGCTGGAGTGCTGACTCGGATTGCTGGATTATTTGCCAGACGCGGATTTAATATTGAAAGTCTAGCAGTAGGGCCAGCCGAACAAGAGGGTCGATCGCGAGTGACAATGGTGGTAGATGGCGATGACCAATCGATCGAGCAACTGACCAAACAGTTGTATAAGTTAGTCAATATCTTAAAAGTTTTGGATGTTACAGACATTCCGTGCGTAGAAAGAGAATTGATGCTACTCAAAGTCAAGGCAAGTAGTACTAATCGATCGGAGATCGTTGAGGTTGCCCATATTTTTCGAGCGCGAGTAGTCGATGTTGCTGAAGATGCGTTGACACTAGAAGTAGTTGGCGATCCTGGTAAAATTGTGGCGATCGTCCAAATGTTGCAAAAATTTGGGATCAAAGAGATTGCCCGAACTGGGAAAGTCGCTCTCTCACGGGAATCTAAAGTTAATACCGAATCGCTGAAATTATAATCATCAGCACAAATCACCTTAAATTGCGGCGATATCGGTTCGCTAGACAGCTTTGAAATTTACTAAAATCCTTACCTGTCCGATATTTACATTCGATCTCCAATGCTTCCCCGTCCGCTGACAATGCTATAGTTAAATTAGATCGTAAAATAAACATTAAGTTTATTCTTAAATAGTGCATCAGTGTGATGTATCAAATAAATATAGGCTGAAAAAGTCGATGAATGTCGATTCGATCTGTTTCGGCTGTTTTGTAGCATCCTTACCGAGCGTAAAATATTTTGTCTGCTCCTCTGACCATTGCTGTTTTAGCTGACTCCACAGATTTATTCCCACTGTTAGGTCAGTATTTAGATGACAAGCGATATATCTACCAAAATTTTACCAGCCAATCGGGTTTCCTGAAACATGTTGAGGCGTTCAAGCATGAACTAGATTGCTTGCTATTTTGCTCCGATCAGCACCTATTACCCGTTGTCAATTATCTTTACGATCGCGGGCTAGTTTTGCCTGTGGTCACGATTCGATCGTCAGACTCCCCTCGGAGTTTACATCACCCAGATCTGGCTGATACCCAAGTATTGCCAGTCTCACGCCAAAGTTACATGTATCATCTGTCTGAAGTAACTTTAGCAGTGACAGATCTATCAGAAATTGCGATCGCCATTGACAAAGCCATCGAAAAGTTTTTGAGCTTAACCCCCATTATGCCCATATCAAATAATGCTCGACCTGCAGAAATTGAAATTGAAATATCCAAACCAAAATTCTTGCTCCAACAACAACAGCGATTAGCAGACAAACTACGAGAACGGTTAGGGTATTTAGCTGTTTACTACAAACGCAATCCTCGTCAATTTTTTCGGAATCTCGATCCACACCAGAAGCAAGAGCTACTCAGCCGATTAAACTCGCAGTATCGCCGAGTCGTGTTGGACTACTTTCACGAGAGCAGTCAAACCAATGACAAGATCGATGAATTTATTAGTTCCGCTTTTTTTAGCGATATTTCCGTTTCGGAAATTGTCAAGATTCACATGGAATTAATGGAAGAATTCTCGAATCAGTTAAAATTAGAAGGACGGAACGAAGATATTTTGTTAGATTATCGATTGACCCTGATTGATATCATTGCTCATCTGTGTGAAATGTATCGTCGATCGGTACCTCGAGAAACATTGTAGTTGTGTCGGTCAATCGTCCACCGACACCATCGATTATTCACGGTGCTTACTCCCTTCCCATCAAAAGACTATAGACTTTCCACCGTGTACCTCTGTGTAACATAGCTTACCAACCTTAGTAATCTCTTCTACATTCTTTGTAAGTATCCATTTCAGATCCAGCGGTGCCTTGCCAGATGAGGTAAACATACCAGCCACTTTCAAGACTAACTGCGAACCTGACTAGATGAGGAAAGGCTATAGTAGTGAGCCGTCAGCCGCGTAGCGCTTAATGTCCATTCGCGATCGCGACAACAAGAGTAAACATTATTATTTAATGACAGTTTCTAGATAATCCTAAATTTAATGTTTCACTTTTGATAATTAATAAATTATATTTATGATGCCCTTGATGAAAACTTATGTTCTCAAGCTTTATGTCGCTGGGAATACACCAAACTCCGTCCGAGCACTCCGAACTCTAAAGAATATCTTAGAAGAAGAGTTCAAAGGCGTATATGCCCTTAAAGTAATAGATGTATTAAAAAATCCTCAACTAGCAGAAGAGGATAAAATCTTGGCTACACCTACACTTTCTAAAGTTTTACCCCCACCAGTGCGGAAAATTATTGGCGATTTATCCGATCGCGAAAAAGTATTAATTGGACTAGATCTTCTCTATGAAGAGCTATCCGAGCGTGATGGCGATTTATAGACATCATACCCTGACGATCTCTATCGAGCCTGTGACGCAGTCTTTCCGACAGAGTAACGAGTTGAAGTAGTTATTTAGTTAGCAATTTTTCAGATCTCAGCAATGACCACTAAG
>JBJOOY010000347.1:0-4481 GCA_046051065.1 Cyanobacteriota bacterium | reverse complement strand
GAGGTGGAGGTAGCATCTCCCCTGGAGAATTGAGTTCCACGGCTAAAATTAAAATGGAGAGATCGAGTCGTGCAAATTTTGCACAACCTAACTCAGCAAAAGCTTCAAAAACATGAATCATGAATGAAGTTGTAGGCACTTGTTGTTATTTTCCTAGATTATTATTGTCTAGCACCAAAATCAGATCGGCATTAATGTCATTACATATAATAAATTCAGGAATTGTGAGAATGCTTTTAATCTAAATTAGATAGATAAAAATTTATCATGCGCAGTATCAGCTCTAATACTCGATCGCCTTCTGTAACAAATTTTCCTGACATTTGGATCTAAGATTATGTAATTTTAACTTTTATTTCAAAACAAATAATTATTCACATCGTTCAAGCAAAATCCAATTATTTGTATCAAATTTTAGATAGTAAGGAATTAGTAATACTTTAAGTGGAGAGGAGACATTATTTTCGCACTCAAATTTAATTTCTTCTTCTGGATTAATATTAAAGTTAATTTCTTCACTACCACACCAATCTATTTTCATTTTAAGAGAATGATGACCTGAGTCTAATGCAATAGAAATAGTTTGATTTCGAACAATATTCCCTACATTTTTACCATCTAGTATGATTTCATAAGAACGGAAAAAATCTCCGTATTTTTTGTTTCGCTTTATCTTAATTGAAGATTTCATTTATGTAACCTAGTAGAAAACTGGCACTTACTGTAGAAACAAGTTGTTATTTGTATCCTTACAGTAAATGCTAGCCATTATCAAAATGTATTGAAAAAATATTTAGTGATTAGTCAGCACCAGATAAACTAGCACCAACAGGAATAAGCTCAGGTCCACCAGCTAAGCCAATAAATCCGCCAATAAATGCGCCTGTACCACCAGCAGCCGCAGATCGACCTAAATCAAAGGATGGTTTCCCCAGAGCGAGCGAGCGTCCTGCATCGGCTCCTAATGAACCAAGAGCACCTATACCACCACCAATTGCACCACCTTGTATACAGCACTTTCCGCGTTCATGAAGTACACTCAACCTTTACTAAGTCAGTCTTTCAATAACATTTGTGTACTGCACATAGCTGGAAAGTGCTGTATCATTCAATTCAGTAGTTGTTACATCAACTAAATGCTGCTCAGTCAAATTTAGATTTTTGAGTTTAACTGTCATGAATTAATCCTCATTTAAGTTCGAAGCCACAAAAAATTTGTGACTTCAACTAAGCTAGTACACCTCTCTGCCTCTTGTCATTAGAAAATCTTGCTAAATACTATCAAAATCTTGCTCAATTTTTAAAACGCCAGTTTATTAAGCGACACGCCTACTAGGCGTAAGACGTATTACGACAACTATCAACCCTGTTTAAAAAAGCGATCACTAAATGATACCCCTTAGCGATAGCTAGAAATCTGGTGATATACAGCCACGATCGATTTGTGCGATCGCGAGCCTAACTTGCTAATTATCCGCTGCGTGTGGTTCAAAAAAAGATGTTCGATCGATACCAGTCACACTTTAGACTGAGAGTAGCTTATCTGAAGAATTCATCGTGGCGACAATTACCAAAACCTCAATTAAAGTGGGCAAATTAGAGTGGTTTTATCGGGAAGTCCAACCAGTTGGTTGGGAGCATCCTAAAACTGTTATTTTATTGCATGGGCTACCATCCCAAAGTTTTACCTGGAGGGGATTATTACCCACATTAGCCGAGAATGGGATTCAGGCGATCGCCCCAGACTGGATTGGGTTTGGTAATTCTAGCAAGCCAGAGCCGCGAGATTTTGCTTATACTCCAGATGCCTCGATCGCAGCGTTTGCCGAGCTGATGGATGCTTTAAGTATCGATCGAGTTTCGCTGGTTGTCCAGGGCTTTTTAGGTACCGCAGGTATTCAATACGCGCTCCGGTATCCTAATCGAGTGGAGAAGTTGGTTATTCTCAATGCACCATTGACGACTAGTGCCAAGTTACCATGGAAAATCACCCAATTAGGCTTACCGATCGCTGGCGAAATGCTCACTCAAGATCCATTATCAGTCGAACGGACATTAGAAGCTGGTTGTAAATTGGTAATTGAGGATAAATACCTGGAAGTTTATCGTAAACCATATCTTAAAAGCTCGATTCCAGGTCGCACTCTCCTTGCCACCATCCGCAATCTCAAACTAGCCGAATCCCTCACTGAAATTGCAACTGGTTTACCTAAATTAGCTATTCCCATCCAAGTTATTTGGGGTACCCAAGATCCCTGGCTCGATCTCGCTCAAGCCGAAACTTTTGTTAAGTCTTTGCAACAAGGGGAATTAATTAAGCTCCCTACCGCCGCACATTATCTCCAAGAACACTGGTATGCAGAGATTAAAGAATCGCTGATACCTTTTTTACGTGAGCCATGAACAAGAATCCCCCCGATTCATCGATGGAGAGTATGTCAAGTCGCCAAAGTTGAATTAGAGATAGGCGCTGTGAATTGTCTCGATTGAAATTCCCAATTTCTCAGTAATTGCAACGAAAACGGTACAAAAGAATCGGAATTATCATCAGGTAGGAACTAAGTACCAACAGTTATGGTACTGTCAATGTGAGTCGATGGTTTATCGCTACTAATCTTACACGTTCACTGTTATGTCTGACCTGCCTTTCACTCTGGATCAGTTACGGATTCTCAAGGCAATTGCTGCGGAGGGCAGTTTTAAACGCGCCGCTGATAGTTTATATGTATCTCAACCTGCGGTCAGTTTACAGGTGCAGAATCTCGAACGTCAATTGG
This sequence comes from Cyanobacteriota bacterium, assembly GCA_046051065.1. Lineage (GTDB taxonomy): Bacteria > Cyanobacteriota > Cyanobacteriia > Cyanobacteriales > Chamaesiphonaceae > Chamaesiphon. Next base: position 1,704 of record JBJOOY010000347.1, on the reverse strand, counting down.
ATGTGCCATTATTCGATCGAGGTGGTAGACGGGCGCAATTAACTGAAGCCGGACATCTGTTGCTTAGTTATGGTGAAAAAATTATTACCCTTTGTCAAGAAACTTGTCGCGCGATCGAAGATCTCCAAAATCTCCAAGGTGGTACCCTGATTGTGGGTGCATCTCAAACTACGGGTACATATTTACTGCCACAGATGATCGGGGTATTTCGCCAAAAATATCCCGATGTGTCAGTGCAATTACACGTTCATTCTACGCGGCGGACGGCTTGGAGTGTAGCAAATGGACAAGTAGATCTGGCAATTATTGGTGGGGAAATACCCCCAGAATTACAAGAATCTCTCGATATTCTGCCTTATGCTGAAGATGAATTCGCACTGATTTTACCGAGCAATCATAGTTTTGTGGGGATGAAAAGTATCCCGAAGGAAGAGTTATATAAACTTCAATTTATTTCGTTAGATGCTCAATCGACAATTCGGAAAGTTATCGATCGAGTGTTAACGCGTTATGGCATCGATCCAAAACGCCTGAGAATCGAAATGGAATTAAATTCGATCGAGGCGATCAAAAATGCGGTTCAGGCTGGCTTAGGTGCAGCATTTGTTTCTTTATCCGCGATCGAACGAGAAATCGAAAATGGCACATTACATCGCGCTCATGTCGATGGAGTAGAAATCAAAAGAATGCTCTCTGTAATTGTCAATCCTAACCGCTATCGTTCCAAAGCAGCCGAAGCATTCGCTCAAGAAATTTTGCCAAGTTTCACTTCTTATGCATGGGATGCAACTAAACTATTTGCCAAACGTGTTAAGGCAGAAATTGATATTGAAGAGGAAAGCCTCTGAAGTTATGAATTATGAGTTATGAATTAACATCCAGTTAGCCACTAGCAAATATTCACTATCTCTTTCCCAAAGAAATCGACATTGAGCCAGAGACAATCAGCATTGCACCTAATAATCCAAGTGGAGTGATGTGTTCGGGAGTGACTAATCCGGGCGCTAGCCAGGCGATTATTGACATGGAAACGATCGTAAAAATTGGTGCTAGAGCTAAAATCGCACTCACTCGCGAGGCTTCCCAATGCTCAAGAGATTCAGCAAAAGCACCATAGGCAATTACCGTATTCAAACCACAAAATATCAGTGCGATCCACTCGATCGAGTTAAGCTGATTTAGTGTCTGTGGTTTAGCTACCGTTGAAAATAATATGCCACATGCTCCATAGATAGTCCACATAATATGGGTAGAACTTAGTTTAGTTAATAATTGCTTTTGGACTAAGGCATATACAGCCCAACTCAGTCCGGCAATTATCAACATTAAACTACCATTAATATATTGACTGCTATCGGTAGCTAAAACCTTTAACTGTTCGTAAAAGAAACCAATAAATCCCGCACTCAGTAATCCAACTCCCATCCATTGATAGCAATTATAATGTTCCTTGAAAATTATTAATCCACCCAAGCTCAAGAACACGCCTGCTAACTGAATTAATACCTCGGCATGAGAAGGAGATGTTGCTTGCAATCCCATCACAAAGAAAATATAATTACCTATTAACCCGAGAATCGCGATCGCCCATAGATAAATAGGTACCGATCTCAATTGGGAAACTTTAGGTAAATTTCCTTGCTTAGCTAAATAACAACCTAGTAAAATAAATGCAGTAATAAATCGGAACCAATTAATTGTATA
>JBJOOY010000346.1:0-5474 GCA_046051065.1 Cyanobacteriota bacterium | reverse complement strand
GTTGGGATTATTTCCCGACGCTTGGGCGATCGTTGCGCCCTGGTTAGCCTGGTGGGCGGTAGTTAGCACGATTTATGGTTCGGCAATTGCGATCGCGCAAACAGATATGAAGAAAATGGTGGCGTATAGTTCGATCGGACATATGGGCTTTATTCTCCTTGCTTGTGCCGCTGCAACACCGCTAAGTATTTTAGGTACCGTGTTTCAAATGGTTAGTCACGGCTTAATTTCTGCCCTCTTATTCCTCACTGTGGGGATGGTTTACAAGAAAACTGGTACCAGAGATTTAACTATCCTCAGTGGGTTGCTCAATCCCGAACGTGGGTTGCCAATTATCGGCACCCTGATGATTGTTGGTGTGATGGCGAGTGCGGGAATGCCGGGGATGGTGGGCTTTATTTCCGAGTTTATTGTATTTCGCGGCAGTTTTCCGATCTTCCCCACCCAAACTTTACTAGCAATGATCGGTACGGGATTAACCGCTGTTTATTTCCTGTTATTAGTCAACCGCGCATTTTTTGGACGTTTGAGCACTCAAGCAGGTAATACTCCAGATCCAGATACGAAGGTCTTACCAATTATCCTCTGGCGCGAACGTTTACCAGGAGTGATCTTAGCCCTAGCAATCGTCGTTTTTGGGCTGCAACCGAATTGGATTCTTCGCTGGAGTAAAACCACGATCGCTACTTTCAGTCAACCGACAACAGTTGTGGCAGAGGTGGTGAATAGGGGATAGTGGACAGTGGACAGTGGACAGTGGTAGAAACGCCATCGCACCAATTCTTAGATAGCGGTTCTCAAGCTAACGAGGTATATACTAGCTAATAGTCATCATGTATCTCACTAGCAATGGAACCGCTGTAAATTCGTAATTCATAATTCATAATTTCATATGTATCTCGATCGATTGATGAATGGCATACCATTATTGCCAGATACCGCCGATAATGTCCAAGAAGTTGTCGGTATTCTCAAAAGTTATGGCGTTGTTTTAGATGCTTATTCTAACAATCTAATTTATATTGCTGACGAACAATTTTTAGTATTATTTCCGTTTTTCAAATACTTTAATGGGGAAGTTACCATCCCTAAATTGCTCAAATATTTGTGGCACGATCGAATTAATTTTGAGTATGCCGAATATTGTATGCGGGCGATGATGTGGCATGGCGGGGGTGGACTAGATCTTTATTTAGACTCACCAGAGTTCCTAAAATTAGCTCGTCAGGCAATTAATGTTAAAACTAAATCCAATCCGATCGTGCGCGGATTCGATCTGGTTTCTAGTGAATTTTTGAACGAGCAGGTAAGACAACTTGCTTATTACAGCGCGCTCGGTCAATTTTGGCGGGTGATGAGCGATATGTTTATCGAGTTAAGCGATCGATACGATGATGGCAAAATCACAACTATTCCCGAAGTTGTCGCATTCATTCAATCTGCGCTAGTAGCTGCGGCAAGTATCCCAATTACCTATGGTGTAAAAATTAAAGGACAACACTACGATATTATCCCCGCATCGGCTAATTTAACTTTCCTGATGGATACCGCTGTGCCCTATGTCGAAGCTGTCTTCTTTAGAGGTACACCCTTCCCTGGTACAGTGTCTTTTAACGCTCAGGCGCACCAAATTCCTGACGATCTGTCAGCGTTCGCATATGGAGCATTATATGCCGATCCAGTGCCGATCGGCGGTGCGGGGATTCCACCAACTCAGTTAATGCAAGACATGCGGCATTATTTACCCGATTATCTGCACGCACGCTATCGCAACAGCGTCAGGGGTGAGATGGATCTGCGCGTGAAAATCTGTCAAAGCTTCCAAAAATCGATGTTTTGTGTCACCTCTGCGGCAATTTTTGGACTCGCACCTCATCCGCCTGGTACTCAAGTCGATATCGAGCAGCAGGCAAATCGTGTCTATTTTAAGGGTTGGCTCGATCGATTGGCAACATCCCGGCTAGAACAAGTAAATTTATAGCCAGAGCCTAAAGCCACCAAAAGCGGTGCTACATACATAAATTGTTTCGGCAAAACTTTACACTCAGAGAAAAATCTTAAGATATTTAAGAAATGTGTCACAAATATTAGATTTATAGATACACTAGTGATAGCAGAACTAACACTTCAGTAACAGAATCTGCATTTTGAGGATCCTTAAAGCTAATTTTAGTTACAACAGGCACATCTTGGATATCCGACTACCTAAACTCAAAGAAACATCATGGCAGCAGATCGGCTCGGTTGTCATCGTTTGTCTATCGATCGGGTTCTGGGTGCTGTTTGGCTGGCAAAGTCTGCAAGAGTCTAATCCTTATATCAATAGTGTCTTAACAAAAACAGGCGATCCAGTGCTCGGACACGCTATTTTTCAAATCAATTGTAGTGGTTGTCATGGTCTAAGTGCAGGTGGCAGGGTCGGCCCTAGCTTACATGATATCTCAAAACGTAAATCGCCCCACAGTCTGATCGAACAAGTAATTAGCGGTAACACTCCACCGATGCCACAATTTCAACCCAATCCACAGGAAATGGCAGATTTGCTTAGTTATTTAGCAACTCTTTAAGAACCCTCACCAATCGATCGAGTCAATTTTAGGAAGTGCCCGAGTAGATACAGCGAACCACAAAGGACTAGCTGATGGCTGTCTTGTCTCGCCGTGAGCGTCGGGGAACCCGACGGTGGCGAGCCGCTATTCGTGTTGCTGACAGCAGCATTTAACCCAGTAGTCAGATCTGGTAATACCTCGATCGAACTCAGATCGGGACAGATCGATCGAGCTACATTGGCTAGTGCGGCTGGATCGGCAGAACTATGGTCGGGTACAGGAACGAGGTACAATCTGTCACCAGGTCTGAGTAAAGCTTGGAAAATTTCCCGATGTGCTTTGGTCGAAAGCATCCCGATCGTCCAACTAATCGGTAGATTGAGAGTATCGACATATGCTCGGAGCGCGATCGCGGCGGCAGGATTATGGGCACCATCGATCAGGATTTTATGCCCATGCCAAGTCGTCCATTGAATCCGCCCCAACCATTGCGTATTTGCCATGCCAGTGACTATGTGCCGATCGCTAATCTTCCATCCAGACTGGCGTAATGTCTGAATTGTCGCGATCGCGATCGCTGAATTAGTTAGTTGTATCTCACCCAGTAAAACCAATGGGTATTTAATCCCCTCAGATTCAGCCCAGGACAAGCGATCGGCTGATAATGCCGTAGTTGACCTTAAAACAGTTTGAGGCACTCTGATGGCAGGTTTTACCCAGGTGGTGGGGCAATTTAGCTCGGCGATCCTGGTGGTGACTACCTCGATCGCCTCGGGGGGGAGGATGCCAATAATTGCCGGGCAATTAGGTTTGAGGATGCCAGCTTTTTCGGTAGTAATTTTGGAAATTGTATCGCCGAGTTGTTGCCAATGTTCGAGCGAGATCGAGACAATAACTGTTGCTAACGGTCGATCGATCACATTAGTTGCATCGAGTCTACCACCCAAACCAACTTCAATGATGGCAATATCTACCTGAGACTGAGCAAAATATAACCACGCCGCAGCGGTGACAATTTCAAACTGGGTGGGTGTGGGTACGTTTGGATCGATCGCTGAGATCGTTTGTCTGATCACAGCTACGGCTCGATCAGTATTAATCGGCTCGCCATCGATACAAATGCGCTCGTTCCAGTTTACTAAATGCGGGGATGTATACCGACCGACTTTATAACCAGCCGCACTCAACACGCTGGAGAGATAAGCGCAAACTGAACCTTTACCATTTGTCCCCGCCACATGCACGATCGGCACGGATATATGGGGCGAACCCAGTGCAGCGAGTAAGGTTTGGATCCGGCTGAGTCCTAAATTCACCCCAAACTGGTGAAATGGTGCGAGTAGACGATCGATATCTGAAGTTGTGTCAGTCACGGGCAGAGTTTTTCGATGTAGCAGCTCAAATATACCCGAACTAGAGCTAAATTTTCCACAAGATCGAATCCAAAAATAACATCCAAAAATAACATCGATCGACAAATCGGCTCTAACAGAATTTGACAAGGAACAGTTAGGGAGTTTTTGTCCGAATCTTCGATAAGTTGGATTGGTGAGTGGCAACAGAGAGTGAGCCTGTCATTTCCATCGATCGATTGATGTAGCTTCGCAGAAGCTTTTGTAGTTTTTGTTACAGACAAGATCGATTATGTAATCTATAGTCGGCAATAAGCTTACATATTTTAATACAACATGAAACTTAAGTCGAATAATAGAATACTTGAATTAGATGCTTTAAGAGGAATTGCTGCACTATCTGTAGTCTGCTTCCACGCAACAATGGGAAGAGAAGAGTCTAAATATGGATTTGGATTAGGAGTAACAGGAGTAGACTTATTCTTTATTATTAGTGGGTTTGTAATATTACTAAGCCTAGAGAAAACTCAAAAATGGCAAGATTTTTTCATCAGTAGATTTTCAAGAATTTATCCAACATATTGGGCTTGTGTAACTTTCACAGCCTTTTTTGTATTGATAATAAATTATCGCCAAATACCAGAAAATATAGGATGGCAATATTTATCTAATCTAACTATGTTTCAACTGTATATGCATCAAGCTGATCTGGATGGCCCATACTGGACAATGATAGTAGAAGTTTTATTTTATTTAGTCATGTTAATGATTTATTTACTTAAAAGCTTACATAGAATCGAGCGCATAGGAATATTTTCTTTATTTATTATCATCTGTTATCATTTTTCGTTAAATAGCCAATATCATTTTTTGCACGAATCAATTAGTTACTATTTCCCACTCATCAATCACTTCCCTTTGTTTTTTGCTGGTATTATTTTTTACAAATTAAAATTTCGCAAATATTCGAGCAGAGACGCTTTTCTTCAATATATCCTCATATTAATATGTTTTGTAATTCAATACAATTTGTATGATGATGGTGGCAGAAGTAATGGCTATGTCGATCGAGAAACTTATGGCAGAATGTTATTTCTGTATTTAATCGTATTTTTGGCTTATATTAACAATCATTTGTTTTTCATTGTAAATCCCATATCTATTTTTCTTGGAAATATATCCTATAGTCTATATTTAGTACATCAACGTCTAATTATCAGGATTTTTGATATAAATGACAAATACTTTCATCTAAACTTTTTTGTATGTGCTATTTTTTTTGCTTTGCCTATTGCAATGATCGTTGCAACTATTATCACCAATAAAGTGGAGCAGCCGATGATAAGCTACATTAGAAATAAGTATCGAAGTATTCAACAATAAAAGGAATGTGGTTTTTTGGATAAACCCAGTTATGTTCCGTAGCAATATACCTTCCGGTAAATCGATCGTTACCTTCTAACGCACCATCATAAATCCACGCAATCTCACATGGGTTATATAATCGATCGGTAATGAGATGTTTGAGGACAAGAAATGATAGACAAGGTTAATCTTAAGCTGTTTGTCGATC
>JBJOOY010000345.1:0-7035 GCA_046051065.1 Cyanobacteriota bacterium | reverse complement strand
AAATTAGTTTAGGTATTCGCTTAATTACGTTACCTGCAATTATTAATTTACTTCGTCCTGGACGCTGGATGATTCCATCAATGCTAAAGTCTAACTTTTATAATGCTCAAGCTCTCCCGCCAGAATGGATCGAATTGCGCTATGCAGTCTTTGCTATTCCTGGGAGAAATCAAGTTATTTTAAATCTTGGACAAAGTAATTTTAATCTCCGTGGGGTTCGTCCTGAAGTTTATCAACCGATCGTCGATAGTTTAGCTCAAATTACCCAATCGACATTAATTATTTGGGGCGATCACGATCGGATTATTCCAGTCAAACATGCGTATATTGCCGCAGCAAAGCTACCAAATCATCAATTACAAATATTTCCCAACTGCGGACACAATCCCTATCTAGAATATCCCGATCGATTCAATCGATCGGTATTAGAATTCTGTAATTACTAACTCTATGTTTCAGATGATAGAAAGGGCCCAATTGCTGCATATAATTCGCTGGCATACTCTTCATGCAACCCTAGAGTTCCAGGCAAAGTACAACTATTAATATGCGCGACTTCAGCTAGAGCAATCATTTCTGCTTTTGATTTAGGTGGACTATTTTCACCGATCGCGATCGTTACAGGAATAGTTAAAGACTGAAGATGGGCAATTGCATCCACTCGATCGACATACGGATCTAATCCCCCAGTTACAAACGCCCCCGCACCAAATCTCGCGCCTGGTTGTTGCGTCAGTTCGCGTTTCCGCATCATCAAATCTGGCGTTAATTTACTAGCATCAGTATAAACATGTCGCCGATACATGAAATTTAGAAAGCTAGGAGTAGTATTTAATTGATACAAAAATTGACCGATAATCGGCGTGCGAATTAAATCCCGGACAGATTTTAACCACGGTTTTTGCCCCTTTGCCATCGTCGGTAATGGCCCTCGCCAGGTAGGAGCAACTAGAACTAGTTTAGAGACAAGATTAGGTAATCTTGCCGCAAGATTGAGTGCATATCCCGCAGCATGTCCAGCGGCAATAATTGTAATTGGTGAGGCATAAATATCCCCAATAAAGTCTGTGAGAAACTGACGATAAAGTGGGGGTGCATAATCTAAAGCAGGACGATCGGAGTCCCCAAAACCAGGCCAGTCAACAGTTGTGGTTTGAAATTGCGATCGCAAATATGTCGCTAATTCGGACATTTCGGTGCGGCTAGAAACAGTACTAAAGGCAGGTAAAAGCAAGACTGATTCCCCCACACCATCAGTCTCGTAGGCAATGTTTAACGTCTGTCCTTGCCAGTTCCATTGATATATTTGATTCGTAGCTACAGCGGCTGGAGATTCGTGGCTGATGAGATTAGACATTGACAATAACCTCAGAAATTAGCAATGACCATGAATTTTGGCTTTATCCAACTAATTCTAACAAATCATACTCTTGACGAATATCGAGTAGGGTTCGATCTAGTAGAGGTGCAAAATTCAGATATGGTAGACGCTTTTGACGCTGACGATTTTTCAACCAAATTGGGATTAATTTAGGAATTAGTAGTGGTAGTACCTTTAGCACTGATTTATACAACCACAGTGCGCCCTTTTCCTGAATCATGTCATCATACATAACATCTACAGCAGGAGAATCTTTCATTTTCAGATAAGTTCCAAACGTACATTCGCTTGTCCACCAGAACAGCGTTAGGAGTTTTAGCTCATCATACATCCCCGTGTCACAACCATAAATCACGTGTCCGGCATCATGAGCCGCCAATATTTTGCCGAATTCTGATGGTTGTTTTTCCGGTGGAGTCACATGGGAATTAAGCGAGTAGTACTCGACTAAACCTTCACGCAGGGTTTGAGTACTGTGTTTGTCTGTATAGCGAGGTTTTTGGCTCATAGCTTTTTCGATACGATACCGTTTCGTATATTATACTAGCACCCATGAGTGATAATCGCAAAAAATCTTCCGGTAGACCGCGCAGTATTCAATCCGATCGAGTAATCTTGCAAGCCACATTGGAACTGTTGACAGAAGTCGGTTTCGATCGGCTGAGTATTGAGGCGATCGCAGCTCGCGCTAGAGTTGGCAAGACGACGATTTATCGCCGTTATCCTGGTAAAGAAGAATTAGTTGCTAATGCGATCGAAAGTATTCGCGCAGAGGTAATAATTCCCGATACTGGAAGTCTGGATAGCGACATCAACGCACTAATCGAAACTGCGGCACAAATTACGCTTACCCCACTAGGGAGAAAATCAGTGGGAATGATTATTAGCAGTGCATCTAGCAATTCGGAATTCGCGCAAATTTACTGGACGAGATATTTACAGCCCCGACGACAAGCTTTTGCAATCGTAATCGATCGAGCAAAAGCCAGAAATGAAGTGAAGGCAGATCTCGATTCAGATTTGGTATTTGATACGATGAGTGGAATTATGCTCTATGCCCTAATTTTTCAACCAACATCTGAAGCTTGGATTTCCTCCGTTCGTCGATCGCTCGATCTGTTATTTGGTAAATTAGAATGAAATATATAGCAGTTCCTCGTCTGCTGAAGTACATTGACTAGCCACTAGCCACTTTCACAACTAACTGACGCACCTTACTAGATTCAGAACCGCTATATTCTCGCTCAATTCTATGGTCACTAAGAATATCTCTTCCAGAGACTGTTTAGTGCTGATGCGGAATGCGCCCTAGTTAATATCTTGGAAAAGTGATTCTTTATAACTAGGATCTATTTCCCACTCCTCATTTTCTCCGCCAACTAGTAGTTGAAGAATCTCGACATATTCTTTACTAAGTTGAGATAATGAGTTAACTAAAACATCGATCGCGATCGCATCGCTAGTCCCTAGATCCAGCCAACAGCGTCCCCAGTTGCCCTCATATTCAAAATCTCCCATGTTATGCATCAGCGACATCATACTGCTGTCAGCCGCATCATTGTCATAATTCATGTAACTAAGTTCTAAACCTGTTTCTTGAACTTGGGTATTTTCTGCATTAAATCCACCTAGTTTACCTAGAAAAAACCACGAAGAAAAAACTTCCTCAACTAGTTTCTTCTCTTGTTCCGATGGAACATTATTAAACTCTAGCCAAAACCAGACATCAAATTGATTGAATTCACGAAACTGGACTTGCATATTTAGGGGATAGGGGATAGCGATTTACACTCCTCAGGTTTCCTGAGAGTTTAGCAAATCAAGAGAGTAGATAGTGTATAGAGGATATATAATCACCTACACTTCTCGTAGAAGAATAATATAGAGATTGTCGATTTAATGAGATACACTCACTAGCCACTAGTCGCTGTCTTGATGCGCCGCTTTTTACTTCGGGTAACTAGGGCGTGCGCACATCGCTAGCTACTTTCACTGTCAATATCCATCTTACTAGGAATGGGGCATTAATGTACCGATCGATCTCGATCGTCGGATCGTTAACACTAGTTAAAGACTGCGTTAGAATAACTATAAAATCTAATTTTTCACTAAAAATTTGGAGATTTAGGAGCAGTAGAATTTTAATCTATTTGACTAGGGACGATCGCGAAAGGTAGATTTGCGCCTATTAATCCATGCTCGATCCGTTCTACTGTTTTGTCGAATAACACAAATAATGGATAAAGATATTGGGCACCTTCACTAATAATATGGCGATAACATTGAGGCATTACCCATTCGTAATCTTGGTCTAATAATACTTGTGTCTGTCGCCAGCGACTGAGTAAATTTGAAAGATCTTCTTCAGGGCGATGTATGAATATAAAAATCTCTCCACCCATCTTAATTTTCCACTCAGGATCGCACATTAGATAAGCAAGATCGCATGGCAGTAAGATTGTTTTAGAAGTAGTTATAATTGGTGAAAATTCATTTAACTGGCGATCGATAATTACCTTCCGAAGTTTGATGACAGGTAATGGCATCGTAATCAAACTTTCGGTCGATCGTCTGATACTAGGAATCATTTCTAGATACGGGCGATACTGTTTGAGTAATTCTATTGCTTCAGTCTGATGACTATATTTTGCTAAAGTTTCTTCGTAGTCTGATGGTTCGATCGACACCGGATAAATTATGAATTATGAGTTATGGATGGCTCTCCCCGAAATTTGGCTGCGATAATTGATAAGATCATCTGCCATCATCTGGCAAATAAAAAATACTAATAATCGCCTGAAATTCTCTCAGAGTAAGCTAATAAATCGATCTATGTCGACAGTTATTGGAATGATAATCAAGGCTTATCACCATAAATATAGAAGAGCCAATTAATTTAGCCAAGTTTCTCGAACACTTTAAACATTGGGAGATACATTGATAGGAGAATTACTGCTACCATCCCCGCCAGAAAAACCATCATAATTGGTTCGAGGATGCTAGTGAGAGCTTTGACAGCTTGTTCGACTTCATCTTCATAGAAATCAGCAACTTTCATCATCATTGAATCTAATTCTCCAGTTTCTTCGCCGATGCTAATCATTTGAATTGCGAGTGGTGGGAAGGCTTTTTCACGTTGGAGGGCATTACTTAACATCCCGCCTTGTTGGACTTCCAGCTTAGATTTTTCGATCGCATTAGCAATTACTTGATTGCCCGCCGTATCGCGGACGATATCGAGTGAAGTTAAAATTGGTACACCCGATCGAGTCAAAGTACCAAAAATTCTACAGAACCTTGCAGTAGCAGATTTCTCATTTAAGTCACCGAGCAGTGGCATTTTTAAGAAAAAACGATCCATTGTCAATCTACCGATCGGTGTTTTGTAATATTGTCTATAGGCAAATATCAACCCACCAATCACAATGACAGGAATAATCGCCATCCAACTAGTTAAAATCCCGCTAATTCCTAACATAAATAAGGTTAAGCCAGGTAATTCTGTGCCTAATCCTTTAAAAATCCCTGCAAATACTGGAATCAAGAAAATTGTCATCCCTAAGAACACAAGAATTGCTAAAATCCCGACAGCGACAGGATAAGCCATTGCCCCTTTGATTTGGTTTTTCAGACGAGACATATCTTCTAATACTTTAGCCAATCGATTGAGGACTTCATCTAATACCCCACCCACTTCTCCAGCTTGGATCATGCTTACATATAGCATGTCAAAACAGTCTGGATGTCGGCGCATAGCATCAGAGAGGTTAATGCCCTGTTGAACATCAAGACTGACTTGATTGAGTACCTTCCTGAGTTTGGGATTACCACACTGTTCGGATAAGACTGTCAAACATCTCACCATTGCCACTCCTGCGTTCACCATTGCTGCAAATTGACGCGAGAATACAGCTTTATCGCGCACAGTCACCGGATTCATTGCCGCTTCGATGTCTTGAAGATTAATTTTGGTGATATCAAAAGATCGAACTGGTTTGATATTTTGAATAAATTGATACTTCTGCTTAAGTTGTTTGCGAGCAGAATCTACAGTTTTAGCCTCAATTTTTTCTTGTTTGGTATTACCCTGAGCATCACGGACTTCCGCTATAAAAGTTGGCATATAATTTTGTTATTTGCTATTAATTATTAGTTAGTTGTCTGAATTACTGTCCACTGTCCACTGTCCACTACCTCCTACCTTCCATTAGTTGCTACCATTGGTGTCGCTCCAATCAGGCGTTGAAGTTCGTCAGGTCTGGAAGATTTAGAAATACCAACTTCAAAGGAAATAGTGCCTTCACGAATATGTTTAGCGAGAATCGATTCCATTGTATTCATCCCTAACTTGGCTCCAGTTTGAATCGAACTGTATATTTGGGCGGTCTTACCTTCACGAATTAAGTTAGAAATTGCGGGAGTGACGATCATGATTTCTTGGACTAAGACTCGTCCATATTCGCCTGGCTTTGGTTTTTTCTTCTGGACGAGTGCTTGACTGAAGACTGCAACTAAAGAGTTAGATAACTGGGCGCGGATTTGTGGTTGTTGCTCGGGGGGGAAAACATCTAACATCCGATCGATCGTTTGAGCGGCGGAGCTGGTATGAAGAGTACCCATGACTAAGTGACCAGTTTCGGCAGCACTAATTGCTAAACTGATAGTTTCTAAATCTCGCAATTCTCCCACCAGAATTACGTCTGGATCCTCCCGTAAGGCAGCTCTAAGCGCGTTAGAAAAGCTTTTGGTGTCCTCACCTTTTTGGCGTTGGTGGATCAGGCTTTTAACGTTGGGAAAGACATATTCGATCGGGTCTTCGATCGTCAAAATATGCTCGGCTCGAGTACGATTGATTAAGTCAATCATTGCTGCCATCGTGGTCGTTTTACCCGAACCAGTCGGCCCAGTCACCAAAATCAATCCTCGCGGACGATTGCTCATTTCCCTAACGATTTCCGGCAACCCCATTTGATCGAAGTTGGGGATTTTAGAAGACAAGGCTCGCAAACAAGCTGCATAACAACCGCGTTCTTTATAAACATTGACCCGAAACCGCGCTAATCCTTTCACGCCATAGGAGCAGTCTATTTCCCAGGTTTGCTCTAATTCCTTCCGCTGAGTGTTATTGAGCATACTGAAGATCAGTTTCTGACAATCTTGGGGAGTCAGTGGTTCTGCACCTACAGGTGCAAGTTTACCGCTAACTCGAAAATAAACTGGCGCACCTGCTTGGATGTGCATATCAGAGCCGCCCATTTCCACGAGTTGCTCCATCAAGTCTTCAATCATCAATTCAGACATAATCTAGGGGTTAGGGGATAGAGGTTAAGGGTTAGGGTTTAGAGATATCAAGGTTAGATCGTTAGGGGTTAAGGACTAGGACATATTTATAATTACTAATCCCTAATCCTTATTCCCTATTCCCTATTCATTAAACCTGGGAGTCATACAGTAAGGGCAATCGAGCCATTCAGGTTGCAGCTCGGCGCGACAGGTGACACAAGTGAGCGTAGATTTGCGTTTGGCCTTAAGTTCGGCAGCTAAACCGGAGTCGGTGAAGGTGACTCGTTCCACTTCTGACAGGGTGCTCTGCCCCTCCTGAACGAGTTGAAGACTATAGGCGAGTAAGGTTTTCATGCCTTGCTGAACGGCAG
>JBJOOY010000344.1:0-2856 GCA_046051065.1 Cyanobacteriota bacterium | reverse complement strand
AAGCAGGTGGGAGTGCAGCAGACGGTGACAGCGGGGAAAGTTATGCCCAGGGATGAACGGGATTGCTTGTATCTATTGCTAGATGGTGAGGTGGCGGTAATGTTATCTAACTCTGAGCTGGATCCTTTGCAGCGGGCTTTTGCCACGATTGAAGCTACCGATCTGGCTAACACCAACGCCGTAGCAGCTATGGCGCAGCAAGTGGCAACTTTGAAATGTGGGGAGGTGTTTGGGCTGCTGCCAGGGTTGGCGACTCCGTTGCCGCTAGGGGAATTAGTGGCGAAGACAAGTTGTATGGTTTTGGCAGTGCCAATCCTAGCGCTGATGGCGAAGCTTCAAGGGGATGTGGGGTTTGCGGGGCGGTTTTATAAGTTTTTGGCAATTCTGTGGGCGGGGCGGTGGCGATCGATGTTACGTCGTTTAGAGCGGCGGAATTTGGCTCAGGGTCGGTTATTACCAGATGTCTGGCTGGTATTTGGCGAGTTTCACGATCGGGATGTGGAATGGTTGATGGCAATGGGCGAGTTGCAACAGGTAGAACAGGGGGATGTGTTAGTGCGGGCTGGGAGTGCGATCGATTCTCTGTTTCTGTTGTTGGATGGTAGTTTGCTGATGCTGTGGACAGGGAAGAAGGTGAATCATTTGGAGCGAGCTTTTGCAACAATTGAGGGGCAGGAGTCGATCGGACAGGAAGTAGCACAGTTGGGTCAGGGAGCGTTATTTGGAGAGTCACCATTTTTGGATGGACGGTTGGGGCAGGTAACGATTCAGGCGGCGACGACAGCGATGGTGTTGGCGGTGCCTCGGCGGTTGTTGTTAGCGAAGTTGCAGCAGGATTTGGGGTTTGCGGGGCGGTTCTATCGGGTGTTGTGTGTGGTGATGGGACATCGGTTGCAGGGGGTATATGGACGGCTGGGTTATGGGCGGCGGGTTTATCTCGATGGTGATGAGAATGAGTTGGAGATGGAGACGATCGATCGGATGGGTTTAGCTGGGCGACGGTTTGAGTTGATGCAGACACAGATGATGAAAAAGAAGTTGCAGTATCGGGCAAATTAGCCTCTCTGGAGGATAATTTCTACATCGGTGCCAATCCGGTTCGGATCAGCTCCCCATGACCTTTATTCGCAGTCCAGGCACCGCAGTTTCTCGTCAATTGAACATGGTAATTTTGGTCTAACCGAACCGTATTGACATCGGTGCGATCGCTAAAAATGAATTTTCATGTAACTGAATGAATCAAATTATAGCCAGTTACCGACTAAAATAAATGGTGCCCAATATAAAGGAGCAGAAAAGTTACTATAATCTTTCATTACCTTCATTTGAGCGCGGCGTAAGGCTTCCGCTTTGGAAATATTACCCGTTTTCAACTCCCGATAAAACTCTCCCATCAATACTGCTGTAGAGGCATCTTTTACCTTCCATAATGAGGCTAAAGTACTTTGGGCCCCAGCTTTTACTGCCACTCCCGCCAGTCCCAATGTAGCGCGATTATCACCCACTGCTGTTTCGCAAGCACTCATCACCAAAAGATCGATCGGATTTTTTTGAGTTTGAGCGCGTTCTCGGAGTAATTTGTCGAATTCTATTAGTTTGAGTTCGCCATCATTCGCTAATAAAAATGTTCGATCTATTTGCGAGCTAAACTGTCCGTGAGTTGCTAAATGAATCACATTGTAGGGTGTATTTTTAACTTTCTCACTAAAGGCTTGAATCGTGAATTTAGCATCTTGTAATTCAGTTATCGGTACTCCAGTTTCGCGAATGGCTTTTAACTGAGTGGGAACTTCTGGTAAGTCGCTAAATTTACTGGCAAATTGTTGAGATGGTTTTGCCAATCCAGCAGCTAATACCTTCAGTGTCGATTTAGAAATTGGTTTGGGCGACTGCAATCGCAAGCCTAAATTAATAGCGATCGCATAATTCTTCTCAATTAGATATTGTTTACCATCATAAAGCACCGACATTGGCACATTCCGAAAGGCTCCATCGAGCACGAACACTAGGGTATTAATTTTTCCGTTAAATTCACTTTCAAATGGTGCAACTAACCAACTATAGACTTCCTGAGATAGTCGCTGGGCATCTTTTGTCCGATCTGGTTCTAATAGCCAACTTTGTAACTGTTGCAGCTCTCGTTCTACTGCTCGTTTATTTTTAGCAACTCGGTGTTGTTTTAAAATCTTTTGTCCGGGGATTTTAACGATTACCTGCAATTCATTTTCTAGAATAATTGGATAGATAATTGCTGCTGTGGGATTTTCTCGATCGACAACTTCATCAATAATGACTTTATTGTTATTCAAACAAGCTTCGCGGAAGAAGTTATCGAGTTCGACAATTTGGAGATCTTCAATTAAATTTCTAGCCTGGGCTAAATTCTTACCTGTACTATCCTGATTGCTTGGTTTGAGTAATAATCCAACTAACTCTCGATAGGTCGGTTCGACATTTTTTCTAAATGTAAATTGTACATCACGATTGATATCTACTAAATCTTTTCGCAATAATTTGAGGCTATCGATCGCCGCACGATAAGACTCGATCGCTTGTCGATCTTTATTCTGCTTTGCTAATACATAGCCCAATTGACTATACCATCGATAGGCAAGATCGTCAGCATTAGTATTAGCCACCATTGTTAATGCTCTACCGATCGCATCTTCCGCATCATGCCATTGTTCTTGCTGTTTATACAACTCTCCCAGCGTGCCTAATGCTAAAGATTGAGTGCGATGGCGATCGGCTAATTTAGCAGACTGTTGAATTGTCTCGGCTAAGAATTTTGCTGCTAAGGTTTGGCGATCGAGTTTACTCAGACTTTGGGCAAAATTAATCTGGGCATTATATTTA
>JBJOOY010000343.1:0-3496 GCA_046051065.1 Cyanobacteriota bacterium | reverse complement strand
AAAGATGCTGAGGCACTAGCTGCTTATCAGCATTTGTCAGTGCATAACGCCGATCGATCTACTGCTTCAGTCGATCTTTAAAGCATATTTCGATCGCCATTAATCTCAATATATAGCGTTTCTATCTCCAGTACTGTGCACTGTTAACTGTCTTGACGCGCTAAACCTAGAGGAAATGTACCTTGCTAGACATGGAACTGCCATAACATCAAAAATCACTCTTTTAGAAGATGGATTAATTTGTTAATTACAATACAATTAATATTTCCCTCAAATCTAAAGGTAAAAATTATGATTATCGAGGACCAATCGAAAGCTAATGAAGATAAACTGACAGCCACAGATTGTCAATTACTCGATCGAAATGCGGCAGCTCACAACACTGCTAGCAACGAGCAGCAATTCACAGCCTTATCTAGTAATGAAGTGGAAAACTTACCGTCGCCAGATCCAGATGCTGTCATCTCGATCGAAGATCAGTGTAAGGACTTAAAAGAAAACGCTCCGCAGAGTTTTCAAGAGTTAGAAGCTCCCGATTCTACTTTAATTAGTATTCATACGAAGGCGCAGGAATTTAAATCTAACTTGGAAGATAAAGCTAAGAAAACTCTCGATATTCACTAATAAAGTTATCAATTAAACATTTTATAACTGAACGATCGAGTAAAATAAGATATGAGTGAATGAAGTTCTAGTCCGTTGCCTGAGTGAGTAAATCTAAGTGTGAGATGTAGGCTATGCCAATCGTCTCACACTTTTTAAGATATATCTAATTATTATGAATCTCTCCTTTTGAATATTTATTGCCGTAAATTTTTTTACCACTTTTGAGAGAGTAATTATTAACATCTTTGCAGTTACGATCGACTAGTATGCAATGTAAGTTATCGTCTTGAATCAGGGAAAAATATAATGCAAAATTTGATATTCGGATGGATCGAGAAAATCGGTTCTCTACTAAATAAGTTACCCATCAAACAACTTTTGCCGATCGTTTTGGTCGGTTTGATGTTATCGACAACTAATGTCGATCCAGATCTAGCTAGCTCAAAAACTGTCGATCAACTCAACAAGATCGTTCGACAAGAAAATCCAGATCGGCCAAAAACAACAGGTCAATGGCAGCAACAAGCTCGCGAAACAAAAAACGATCCCGGCGAGCGGATTAAAAGAATTGGCGAACAATCAGCAGACGCAGTCAAAGAGTTTGGTTCGATGTATCCTCAAGTAGCCAAAAAAAGTGCTGCGGAGTTAGATCGTAACACTAAGTAATCAGTGAGCAGTGAGAGGATGTCTGAAAAGTGGATAGCGGTTGCAACCGCTGTCCACTGTCCACTATTTAACGAAACTATCTTCATCAAACATCAGCGAATTATCATCCATCTGCTCGGTATTTATCGGCCAGGTAAACCTAAAAGTCGTACCTAGTCCAAACTCCGACTCGATCGAAATGGTTCCGCCTTGCAATTCAACTAGCTTCTTGACGATCGCCAGACCGACTCCCGTACTAGTGCTAGTCGCCGATTGGTTAAAAGTCGTGAAAATTTCAAAAATAGCTTGGTGATGTTTGGGATCGATTCCCGCGCCATCATCGGTGACCGCAAATTGATAAACATCTCCAGTCTGGGTAGCTGTAATTGCTACTTTGCCATTTTCACGCGGATGATGCACGATCGCATTGCCGATCAGATTGGTAAAGATCTGCTCCAATGCGATCCGATTGGTCGATAAAGTTGGCAGATTGGGATCGATCGAAATCGTAAATTCAGTCGGTACATCTAAGTCATCAACGATCTGTGTTAACAAATCTCCCACACAAACAGTTGTCTGACGATCGCTCATTCGTCCGACGCGGGCATATTCCAACAGATCGTTAAGTAATGCTTCCATCTGTCTCACCCGCAAGATCAGCAGACTAAATTGTTGTTGGGAGCCAGATGGGATGGTATCGGCTAAATCTTCCGCCAGCCAAGTTGCTAAATTACCGATCGCGCGAAGTGGTGCGCGGAGATCGTGGGAAGCAATTGCAACGAAGGAATCGAGATCTTGATTGCGCTGTTCGAGTTGTGAGGTGGCTTTCCCTAACCTTTTAATCAACCATTCTTGCTGCTTGGTGCGATCGCGTAAATTCTGTTCGACTTGAGTACGTTGTGTCAATTCCTGATTGAGTTTTTGGACCAATTCGGCTTGGTAAATCGCGATCCCCATTTGTACCGCCAGTTGGTCTAAAAATAAAATGGCACTCTCCGTCCATTCACGGGGAATCTGACATTGGTGACAAATTAGCAGTCCCCACAATCTCGGTAGATCGGTTGGCTGCTCTGCAGTGAGTAAAATCGGCACCACTAACACCGCCTTGACTTGAAAATCTGCGAGCAGGCGGCTGTAACATTCAGACAGTCCAGCTTTAGCAACGTCGGGAACGATCCTGTGACGACTGTGTTGATACTGTAGCCCCTTAGTTTCCTGAAAGCAGGTATCGAAAATTTGCGCGCCCAGAGCTGCTCGCCACTGTGGATCGACGGCTTCGGCGACGACATCGCCCATCCAGTCTGTGCCAAATTGGTAGACGATCGATCGATCGCAGTTGAGGAACCGTTTGATTTCTCCAACGGCGGTATCGAGCATATCTTTAATCACGAGCGATTTTCGCACTCGGAGGGCAACTTCGGATACAACTCGTTGCCACTCTTGTTGAATTGCTAGTGATTCGCGTAATTCAATTTGACTGATAATTTTATGGACAGCTACTTGAAAATCGCGTTCGGTCAGTTTATTTTTAAGTAAATAATCTTCCACGCCTTTTTTCATTAAGAGCACGGCAATTTCTTCATTCCCCTGTCCGGTTAAAACGAGCACCGCAGGCAAACGCCGATCGTTAGCAATTTTAGCGAGGGCATCGATGAATTGAATGCCATTGAGATCGGGCAAGAGAAAATCTAGCACGATCAGATCCGGCCATTGAGTTCGACAAAAATCGAGTCCCTCGCTGGCATAATCGACCGCATGAAGATCGTAAGTTAGCGACTTATCTCGCTGGAGATATCGTTGGTATATTTGCCGATCCTCAGGGGAGTCATCGACAACTAAAACAATTATTTTACTTAACATTGTAAGGCGACTTAGTAGGCAATAAACTGCAAAGATTCATTATCAAAAGCAATTAACATATCGGTTTTAACAATTAATGTTTGCCACTAAGGCCGGGCGCACTGAAACTAGAAGTGTGACAGTGCGATGGAAATTTAAATATCTAGCTATATATTACCATTCCCGATTGTTCTCGATCTCAACGGCGATTGGGTAATATTACGGTATCGAACCAATATGCGAGCATGATTTCGATCGTCTGTTTAAATCGTTTGAATTCCATTGCCTTAAGTAAGTAACTATTACTTCCCAATCGATAGCAATCTTCGATATCTCGGGGATTATTCGATGTTGTTAAAACCACAGTAGGAATATGCTTGAGCTGTGGGTTTTGTTTGATACTTTG
>JBJOOY010000342.1:0-4169 GCA_046051065.1 Cyanobacteriota bacterium | reverse complement strand
TGAGGCTGCATTTTGAGACTCTTGGCGAATGGCATCGATCGTTCCTTTAATCGTACCGACGATCGGCACTGAGACAATAATTCCTAGCAACCCCGCAATTTGTCCGCCGATCAGCAAACAGATTAAGATTGCGATCGGATTTAAGCCGATAAATTCACCCATTAATTTGGGAGCTAATAAGTTATCTTTGATCTGCTGCATGATAATTGAAGCAATCAACACAGACACCCCCAAACCAAAGTTTTTTAAGATTACCAAAAGCGTGACAAATCCAATGCCTAAGCTAGCACCGATAAAAGGGACTAGCTCGGAACTACCAATTAAAATCGCAAACGATAGTCCAAATGGTACTTTCAAGAAAAAGAAAATCGGGGTCAATGTCGAGGCCATAAATGCCCCTAAAATTAACTGACTGATGAAAAAATTTTGGAAGTTCAGACGTAAAGATGTGCTCAATGGCGGCCCGATCCGATCGGGTAAAATATCGATAATACCCATCCACAATCGATTGCCATACAACAACATGTAAACTGATAAAACGATTACCGATAGCGTATCTAAAACTCCAGATGCAGTACCCACTGCAAATCCTAATACCCTAGCCCCAATCTCTTGGAGTTGAGTATCGATTTTAGCGTTAATCTGGGTTCGCACTACATTAAAATCGATCGCCAAACCTTTGCTTTTACCCCATTCCTCCCAAGCAGTAACATTTGCATTACTCGCTCGAATCCATTCTGGTATTTGTCCGATTAACTCAGTCGTTTGATCGATCGCGCTAGGAACTACTGTCACACCTAAAATAATTAACAATGTAAGTGTAATTAATAAGACAGTAACGATCGCAGGGACTCGTCTAAATTGGATCCGCTCGAGGATTTTAACTGGGTAATTGAGTAAAAATGCGATGAGCGCGGCAATCGTCAAAATGACGATCGGGTGCTCGAAGTAGCGAAAAAGCTGGGACAATACCCATAGATTGAGTCCGATGACTGGAAACCCTAGCCCAATGAGGAGTAAGTTTTGGTAGTTAGCTGGGTAACGTCGCATTGAGTATCAATCGATAAGTAATTCTCTAGTTATAGTTTAGGTGACGATCGGCATTTAAGTACTTGAAGATCGTAAATTTTCTAGTTGAGATTGAGGATAGTGGCTAGTGGACAGTGGACAGTGGACAGTAGATAGGGGGAAGTGTAGCGATTTTAGCGTAGTTGTCAAATCTGTAATTAGTTTCGCCTAGGTAATTAACATGTATTCACGACTTTTTCAGTTGCTAGATCGCAAAACCCAGCCATAGCATGGCTGGGTTTTGAACAATTGGTAGGATGTAAATAGTTAGTATGCTAAAGTCTCTAAGGTGTCGCGCAGATAGCGTTGAACGAGATCGTCGAGACTGAGATTGGATTTCTCTGAGGAAGATAATTGGGCTGACCAGTGTTGAAACCCCGAACTAGTTGAGATCGCTTGTTTAAGGCTAGTCCATACTGAGGCGTCATCGATCGGCGTGTGTGAGGAAATACTCATGTGACAACAGTTCCAAAAAATATGGATGGTTTCGTGGTACCAACAAGTTTTATCATCACTTTAGGTACTATCTCTGATAATAACTCAATGAATTAGGGTTGGTTGTTATTTTAAATACATATCGATCGAATTGACTCAATTTGTGACATTTTTTTGAGAAAATTATCGATACTTCGATCGCTATTCACTGACGGTGAGAACATCATTTTTAGCCAGACAGCCATCTTCTAAATGCACGATTCGATCGGCTATATCTAAAATCCGGTTATCGTGGGTGACCATTAAGATTGTTGTACCCTGCTCCTTGGCTAACCTTTGCATGATCTCGACGATCTCGCGTCCCGATTTACCGTCGAGCGCAGCAGTTGGTTCGTCTGCGAGCACTAGTTTAGGATGGCTCATCAGGGCGCGGGCAATGGCTACCCGCTGTTTTTGGCCGCCAGATAGATTTTCAGGGTAATATGTCTGATGATCGCTCAATCCTACCGCCTCCAGCATTTCTGTCGCCCGCTGCTTGATTTCTTTACTACTCATCTGCGGGTGCAGTTGTCCCGCCATTTGGACGTTCTGATGGGCAGTGAGGGATTTGAGCAAATTGTGTGCTTGGAAAATATAACCGATGTTTTTTCGCACTGCGATGACTTGTTGTTTGCTCGCCCCAAGCATTTCAACCCCGAGTACTTGCAGACTGCCTGATTGAGGCGATCTCAAGCCACCCGACAGGGTCAATAAAGTTGTTTTACCAGAACCAGATGGCCCTGTCATTAATACAATTTCACCTTTACCAATTTCGAGGTTGATATCAAATAAAACTTGTTTTTTGAGATTACCTTTGCCAAAGTAATGGTTGAGATTTTTAACGTCAACTACAATCTCATCGTCAAATTTACCATTCTGAATTCTGGCTAATTCTTGCTTGTTCTGTCCCAATTGTAGCATTTTATTCTCCCAGTTATTAATTAGATTTTCAGCTAGTTAGAGTAGTCCAAATTCTTTCAATGCTGGTAAAAAATTATTATTTTCATGTGCCGATCGAGTTAACTTAATCAGCGCAAATCGTTGGAGCGGTGTTAAATTTGCCCATTGAACTAAGGTTATTTCTAATTGCGCTTGGATGGCTTTATCGATTACGCTAGTCGGAATTTCTCGAGCGTTTAACCACGGCGGATTAGGATCGATCTCGAGTAAACTAGCAGCATGTCCGGTATGCTGTATAGTTAATTGCTCGAGATAATCTCGATAGGCAGTTATTTCTGCTGATTCTACACATGGTAGCTCGACTAATCGATCGCATTCGAGCTTATTTAAATGATTCCATTCTGCCAACTTTAGTTTCACGCCACAGGTATCCAACTTCATCCGCACCATCATCGGGATGCAGCGTAAGGAATCGACAAAATCAGCCTCAAAATTAAAAAATTCACTCATTAAGATTATTTGTTATTTATTCTATTCCTTATCCCCTGTCCCCTAAACTCTAACTCCTGCCATAATCAGATCGAGCGATTCTTGTGCGTGTTGCTGAAGCAGATCTTTACCCAATAGGCGTTTACCTGGCCACAGATATTTAAGATTTTCCTGAGCGGTAAAATAAAATGCACAAGTACCTACGATATTAACCGCCGTATGTCGGGGTTCGAGTTGGCGAAAGACTCCAGCGGTAATCCCTTGTTCCAAGATGTGGATGATGGTACCGTATAGCAGATCTCCCAATTTTTTGGGGTAATATTTACCCTTATTTTGGATTGCTTCTAATGATAGTATGCTGCCAATCCGCGGGTTTTCCGAAATACAACACAGGATCTGTTCTAATAGCCTGACTAGTGCTGCATCAGGGGGTAAGCAATCGAGTTGGAGTTGCTCCATTTTCTCTAAAGATTCAGTAAAACAACGCTCTAGCACTGCTCGATACAATTCTTCTTTACTTTGGAAGTAATAGTAGATCATTGCCTTGGTAACACCCGTTTGAGCCGCGATCGCGTCAGTCCGAGCTGCACCCAAACCAGTCACTGCAAACTCTATTTCCGCTGCATCTAAGATCTGGTTTCTCGTCGCTTCTGGATTGCGGGTGAGAGTAGTCGTCGATCGTCGGGTCGTCTTTTGGTTGTTAATTACGGACATTATGTATGGTGTGAGACAATAATTCAACTAACTAGTTAGTAAGCATCATGGCCTATACTCCTATTATGGCATAGACTTAGAGAATTGTATTTAAATTGACATATAATTTATTTCTAGGTTAAACTAACTAACGAGTAAGTAAACTCCTTAGGCAAGCATTAGGAATAAATCGAAAGCTATGACAAAAGATAATTTTGCAGGAGCTAATCGTAGAAGTGCCAAGTTGAAGATGGTTAACAAAAATACATCGAAAGCTATGACAGAAGATAATTTTGTAGTCGATAAATTCAAAAATCTTAATCTCACTACTAAATGGATGGCTGTTGGTGCCTCCGTTGCCGCAGTTTTACTGTTATTAGCCGGAGTCAACTACTCGGGAATGCTTGCTCAGAAATCACCAGCAGAAACAAATCAAGATAGCAAATTAGCGACAACGGCTAAACCCAAACCGATCGAGGCTGTTACGGCACTAGGACGGTTAGAACCATTAGGCGAAGTAATTAAAGTCTCAGCACCCAGTTCCC
>JBJOOY010000341.1:0-2833 GCA_046051065.1 Cyanobacteriota bacterium | reverse complement strand
TGCGATTCCATGTACCATCGCCCAAATTGATTTAGTCATCGCATGAGGATCTCCAGCTTTTAATTCTCCATTATCCTGCCCAGATTTCACTAGCTCAAATAATAGATTTAGCGATCCTTATATTAACAGTCGATCGAACGATACATCCTTTACCCATGAAGTTTCATTTCAAGGACTACTAGCTCCTGTATTTGGCTTGTTGCTGGGACGACAATTTCAAACTGTTTTGCCAAGCGTGATGGAAAATATTAAGCAAATTGCAGAAACAACAGGCAAATAAACTAATATAATTTTATGATTTGGCTGTTTTCATAAATGTTATGTAATTCTAACTTTTCTGAATATATTCAATCGCGACCAATAAAGCGTCTAGCATTACTTCATAGCTGCGATCGAGCGAGCGATTCAACGTCATCAACTCCGAATTTTCTCTCACAATAAAACCATAAATTGCCGCATTCACCATCCGCATTGTGTCAATTAAAGCATCATCACTCAATTCATACAATTGCAGCGATTTTTTGAATAAACGCAGGGAATCATAAATGATTTTAGCTTCTTCTGGATCGATCGGTCGCAATTGATATTGCATCATCACGGTATAACGCGCCGGATAACGCTGGGCAAAATTGCGAGTAGCCTGTGCGCCAATGCGAAGTAAATCGCGGGGTTCGGTGATGTCCATCGTTTGACTTTGGTAATCTGTCAAATAGTTGCGCCAGATCTCTAGAGCTACCGCCCGACGCAGCCCTGTATTGCCATCCAGATGCTTGTAGATGGCAGGTGGCTTGATGCCTAGTTCTCTGGCGACTCGATTCACTCCCATAGCCGATTCACCCTCTTTGTCGAGGCAATCGATCGCCGCACGGATGACATCTTGAGATGTTAAAGAATTTTCTTTGAGTGGACGACCCATGAATTATTAGTTAACACCATTAACTAAAAGCGAATATAATTAACTTTATCAAGAAGTAATGGACTTTGCTGATGACTGACCTGACATTTGCTCCTGCTCATCAACTTGCTCAGATAATTCGCGATCGCCAAGTATCGTCTCTAGAAGTCGTGGAAGCTTATCTCACCAAGATTTCCCAGCACAACTCTCAGCTCAATGCCATTTGTACTTTGGATGCTGAAAATGCTCGTAGTAGAGCTACAGCAGCCGATTTAGCCTTGGATAGAGGCGAAAATTGGGGCAGATTGCATGGAGTGCCGATTACGGTCAAAGATATCTTTGAAACGGCAAACCTGCGAACTACAGCGGGTTATGTTCCTCTGAAAGACTATATTCCCTTGCAAGATGCGACGATCGTGGCAAGGTTGAAGGCGGCTGGGGCGATCGTGCTGGGTAAAAGCAACATGGCAGAATTGGCTGGAGATTATCAAAGTACCAATTCCCTGTTTCCCCGTGTCAATAATCCTTGGAATTTGGAATATACCCCAGGTGGTAGCTCTGGCGGAAGTGCTGCGGCGGTGGCGGCGGGGCTTTCCCCATTAGATTTAGGCAATGACTTTGGCGGTTCGATCCGTCAACCCGCTCATTTTTGTGGGGTCTATGGTTTGAAGCCAACCGATCGACGAATTTCCACAGCAGGTGCGATTCCTGAAACCCCAGGAATGCCGATTTGTTTGCGCCAAATGATGACGGTGGGTTGTTTGGCTCGATCTGTTGCCGATCTCCAGCTCTGCTTTGAAATAGTTGCGGGTGCAGATCCCCGTCGCCCCGATGTGCCGCCAATGCCATTAGATCTACCATCTGGTCAATCTTTAACCGATCTTAAGATTGCTTGGAGCGATGAATGGGCGGAAGTCCCCGTAGTAAATGAGATTAAGTCAGCAATGGTGGCGAGTGCCGACAAGTTAACGATGGCGGGTGCAAATGTGGCACGATGGATGCCGCCAAATTTCGATCTGTCAAAAATTTTTGATTTATACGGACAAATGGCGGGTTATGTAAACAGATACGCTCAACCAGCCGATCGATACAATCTCCGTCGTAGTGCCGAATTATTGTGGCGAACTGCAACTCAAGGAGATCGAAAACTCCGTCATCTCGGCAATTACAGTCGTTTTATCCCTACTATGTTTAATCCTAGTTTGAAAGGGTATTTTCAGACTTTGACAGAACGCGACAGGTTTATAGCAGAGATGGATGCAGCTTTAGAACCTTGGGATGTGTGGATTTGTCCGGTAGCTGCAACTACAGCATTTACCCATCGTTCAGCTTGGAGCGCGATTGATATCGATGGTAGAGCCTATCCTCATGCCGTAGCTAATGGAATTTATCTGTTGCCATTTAATTTGAGCGGGCATCCAGCAGTAGTAATTCCAATTGGGCAAACCCAGACTGGCTTACCGATCGGGATCCAGATTGTCGGTAAGCGGTGGCGAGAAATGGAGTTGCTATCAGTCGCCCAAAAAATTGACAAAGTAATCGGTGATTTTCGTCATCCATCCGGTTATTGAGCCACCCCATAGTTCACAATTTTAGTTAAGCAAATGCAAGTAGCCAACGTTCCAGAGATTTTATTTAAGCCTGTGTATTTTCGAGCCAAGGAAACACAGCGAACTGATAGCATCATTCAAGATCCAATCGCTGTAGAGATCTTGCAAAAAATATCACCAAACTTATCTGATATAGATGATTGGACTATTCAATTTGGCATCGTTATTCATACAATGCTCGTTGATAATGTTGTCAAAAAATTTCTGCAACAGCACCCTGATGGAGTCATCATTACTTTGGGTGGTGGACTTGCGACGCGACCACTTTTACTGGATAACGGTCAGGCAGAATGGTTTTGTGTGGATGATCCTGCTGTTGAAACATACT
>JBJOOY010000340.1:0-3472 GCA_046051065.1 Cyanobacteriota bacterium | reverse complement strand
CTGATTTTAGATGAAGCGACGAGCGCGCTAGATTATGAATCCGAAAATAGGGTGTGTACGAATATCGCGAAGGCTTTCCAAGGCAAAACGGTCTTTTTCATCACTCACCGACTCACCACGATTCGCAATGCGGATATTATTGTGATGATGGATCGAGGGTTGGTGGCTGAGTTGGGTACTCATGCGGAATTGATGGCATTAAAAGGGCGATATTACTGTGTCTATCAACAACAGGGTTCTCCCGCTAATATGGGGTAACGGGGGATAAAATGTAGCGATCGCTACATTTTATCCCTCCTCAATAATGGGGTTGCTATATTAACAATCGAGCTATTGATTCAATCTAAGTCTTGCTTTTGAGTCTGCTCTTGAATTACTTCTCTACGTTGAGAAAATCCCCAGATAAAAATAATCGCGACGAGCGAAACTGTGATCTGTTCGGGAATGTCTAGCGCAGGATATAAGGCACGTAATAATAACTTAACGCCAACTAATCCCACTGCTATATAACCAGCATCTTCTAGGTGAGTATATTCAGTTAACCACCGGATGAATAATTCTGCCATAAACCGTAACAAAATAATCCCGATCGTCGCACCACTAATCACCAACCAAGTATCAGTCGATACAGCGATCGCGGTAGCAACACTATCGAGTGAGAATGCCAAATCTGTAAATGCAATAATCGGAATTACTTGCCATAAAGAGTCATATTGAGGTCTGTTCTGTTCTCCATTGTCATCCTTCCCCGCTGTAAAATACTGAAATACCAACCAGAGCAAATACATTGCGCCTAACAACTGAAATTGCCAGTAACGCACTACCCAGGTAGCTGTTACTATCAATGTCATGCGTAAAACATAGGCAAATATCAAGCCAATATTTAGTGCCTTTGGTCGCAGCTTTTCATCAGTCAAACCTTGTGAAATAGATGCTAAGGCGATCGCATTATCGGCGGATAATACTGCTTCTAATGCAACTAATACTAGCAAAAGAGTCAGTGTCGCAAAATTAATATTAGTAAAAAATTCGATTATTTTGTCTATCATCGAGGGGTTTAATGGAGAGGGTTAGATTAATTCGGGAAATCTATCTAGTGTCAACTAATGCTAATCCTTAGAGATACTATTTTTGGCAACGAAACTATATTTTAACAAAATTTTTGCTTGCTCTTCCATTTGTAGTGATAAAATTAGACCGAGCAGAGGCTACATAGCTCGATCTACAGGCAGATATAGAGAATGTGAAAAATGATTTACATTAGTTGCAAATCAGTATTTTTATACTAAAATACAACTATGTCTTGAAAATCTTTGCCTTGTCCTGTTGCTTGGTGCAATCGGCGAGAGAGGAAATATTCGTCAGCGAATATCGCTTGTCCCTCATCCTTAATCATTACCTATGAATAGTTGCATTTTAATGGCGGAGATTATCAAAAATCCTGAATTACGTTACACTGCCGATAATCAGATGGCTGTGGCTGATATGTTCGTACAGTTTGCGCCACCACTAGGCAGTCGCCCCGACGACCAACATCCGACGATCGAAGTAGTCGGTTGGGGAAATTTAGCCACAGAAATGAAGGAAAATTACCATCAAGGCGATCGAGTGACGATCGAAGGTCGGCTAGAAATGAATACCATCGAGCGCGACGGTTATAAGGAAAAACGCGCCCGATTAGTTGCCAGTCGCATTCATCACATGTCTGCTGTCGATACTCCCGCCGCTACATCAACTGCAACTGCTGCGACACCTAGTGAGGCTCCTCGCAGTAAAACTACCAAGCCTAGTTCTGTTCCCACCGATACACCACCAGCCTTTGATGAGGGGGATATCGATAAAATTCCGTTCTAATACATCAAACTGTTTTTCCCGTGGGTGAGTTTTGAATCGATCGAATGCCAAGTGTCTAAAGGCTTTCAGTCAAACTCACCCTGTCGGGAAAACCTGCAACCATTTGTTTACTAATTATCTGGCTAAAATCCCGAATTATTCTCAGTCTGTCTCCACCGTGCAATTTGGGCGATCGCATCTTGAGCTGCTTGTAGTTTGCCCTGCTGTTGAAATAGTCTGGCTGCTTGTTGGAAGTCAGCAACTCCACCAAATCGATCGCTTAGTTTTTCCTGTTTGAATGCTAATTCCAAATGCCGTAAATGCAGTCGTCGATATTCGTAAGTTACGCGATTACTGCCTCAATCCAAATCATGATAGTGGAAAACATAAAGCTCGACTGTTTTCATCGATACTGGGAATGACGGCTGATGATGCCGAAGATTTACGCCAAATTTTGCTAGAGGTAGTTATTAACCAGGAAGCTCGATTACAACGGCAGGATGAGTTCGGACAGCGTTATACTCTGGATTTTACGGTTGAATGGCAAAATAGAACAGCAGTCTTGCGGAGTGGGTGGATAATTGAGCAAGATTCAGAAATTCCTAAATTAACTACTTGTTACCCTTTATAAAGGGCGGAGGATATGATGAGCATTAATCTTTTGGATGTCGTGGCATTGACTGTAAATCTGCCTGAATACAAACTATGTCAAGGTCAGGTTGGCACTGTGGTAGAGATTTTAGCTTCTGGGGAAGCGTTTGAGGTTGAGTTTAGCGATCGACAGGGGCGTACTTATGAATCGATCGGATTGCGTGCTCATCAATTGATGGTGTTACGCTTCGATCCCACACCGCCTAGTATGGTTGCGGTTTAAATAATTCGCTGCTGGGAAATTTGAACAAGGTAAGCAGATGCGTTATGTAAGTTCGATCGAAGAAATAGCAGTAGAAGAAACACAAATAGAGATTGCAATAAAAATGCTGGAGGATCGAGTTCCACTAGAAACTATTGCTCGATATACTGGACTTTCGATCGAAAAGGTCAGAGATCTGCAATCTCGGCAACAATAGGAGTAATGTAAACAGATGCGCTATGTGAGTTCGATCGAATTGTAAACGACCGCTCCACTATCTCTGGCTAAAATCCTGAATTATTCTGCGCCTGTCTCCACCGTTTGATTTGGGCGATCGCATCTTTAGCTGCTTGTAGTTTGCCCTGCTGTTGTTATATACTTTACACGGTCATAATTTGAGTTTTATCAAAATGCTGAAAACGGAGTGTGAGCAAGGAGTCAAGCACTTTTGGCTATTCTGACCCTCAATTTTCTTTAAATGGTCGATCGCTGCCCGATAAAACTTAGTATTACCTTGTTGTTGAGATAGTCTGGCTGCTTGTTGTAAGTCAGCAACTGCACCAGATCGATCGTTTAAGCGATAGTGCTTGAGAACACCGCGACCGATGTAAGCAACAGCATATTTGGGTGCGAGTTCGATCGCGCGATTGTAATCGGTTAAACTGTGTCACTTTACCCATAAAATGGCGTAAAAAGACAGGTTATGCTTCACAAGTCTAGGTACCTCAAGTACCTTTACGATCGAATGCCTTAACTGCGATCGAATGTCCTAACTGCGATCGAATG
>JBJOOY010000339.1:0-5740 GCA_046051065.1 Cyanobacteriota bacterium | reverse complement strand
GCAACACAGCAGCCAGTTTCCAACCCAAATCTAAGGCATCTGCGACCCCAGTATTCATGCCGAACCCGCCGGAAGGAGATAGCGTATGCGCGGAGTCACCGACAAAAAAGATGTTTCTTGACTGGTAATCTGTGGCAACTCGATGGGTTAAATGCCACTTAACGCTAGACAAAATTTCAATTGGCGTATCGATGCCGACGGCTTCTTTAACTGCTTTTTCGGAATCGCGCATGGTGCCATCTTCGTGAGGAGTGGCTGTCAAGCGATATAAACCCACCCCGTCCATCGATCGCAGCGGATAGCGCAAATTATCTGGGGTCATCATAAAGAATACCAATGCTCGCCGCGATCCCAAAATCTCCGGTAGTTCTGGTGCTTGAAAGAGAATGTTTTGAAATATGCGGGTAGGATGGTGAGCGATCGTATCGATGCCACAGGTTTTGCGGATGGGACTACTCGCACCATCGCAAGCCACCGCGTATTTAGCCTGGACTGTAGCCGTATCGCCGCTGTCTGAAAATTTGATTTGACCGACGATCTCCTGCTGAGTCGATTCCAAACTTTCCAGACTACAGTTGAGGTTAATCGGCCCCGCCGGAGCAATACCCAGTTCTTTCATCAGTAGGGGTACGAGCCAGTGTTGCGGACAGGGATGTTCTGGTTCTGGGGTGTGGGGTGGTGCCGTGCGCTCGGCGTGAGTACCAAACTTCAAGCGATGAATCTCGTGTTTGCCCACAGCCGTAACCCAAGCAACATCGAGCGGATGGTCTGCTGGCCAACCCGCATCGCGAACCGATTGAGCCAAACCCCAACGGCGAAAAATTTCCATCGATCGCGGCCCGACAGTCCCAACTTTGGGGTGATCGATGACTCCATCAGACTGTTCTACCAGCACACAATCGATGCCTTGGTATCGCAGTTCTAAGGCCATTGCTAGCCCCACTGGGCCGCCACCAACAATTAATACTTCTGTTTCGATCGTTTGATGATTCATAGCTGCTGAATAGGGGATAGGGGATAGGGGATAGGGAATAGGGAATAGGGTAGAAATCCCCTCCTCGGAGGGGTGCCCGTAGGGCGGGGTGGGTAGATCTACGCCCCAACTCTAATAACTAATCGATCGCCATGTCCGTAAAAAAACCAACGTAAAAATCGAACAGTTCGGTAACTGTGCTGCTAATCGCCGGACATTTTTTAGCCTGATGACTCAATCTTTCAAACCGCCGCGCGATCGCCTGATAAGCAATCTCTGGCGTGGGAATATAAGCAGGTGGCGTTGCCATATTAAAAGATGGCCCTGCCGTTCTGCCCCGCTTCCCAGAAGGCATCGTCATCAGTAATTCGCCGAGGGGACGAACCATGCCAGCCATAATATCGATCGCGGCATTCATCAGTTTCGATCGCCGCAAGCTACCATTCGGCATCAGCCCGAAGTGCTGCACCATGAGCTGCATCATGATGAAGTAGCACTCGTCGCAGATTTGCATGACGATCGCTGTTTCCGCCGCAGTTACCACGCTGGTGCTACAGTCTTTTGAATGCAGCGTCGGGTTGCGTAGAGCTGGATAGGATGGGTTCCAGGGCACGGGATCGTTGTTGTCGCTCGGAAATTGTTCCTGGGCTAGGGCTGCTGCCATCCGGCGAAATTGCTGATAGTGCGATCGATCGAATTTAGGCGAGTTTGCATCGCAGCCTTCGCCTTGTTCTGTAATCACGTCGATCGCAAACAGGGCACTCTTCACATCTTCGACTTGCAACTGATAATGTGGATGGTGCTGATTAAAATCCTCCCGTAAAAATAAGTGATGCTCGCCTCCGGCTGGGCCTTTTTTAGTAAGAAATAAATCGGGGATTGTTTCGATCGCTTGGCGAATTTGGCGGTACAGTTCGCTCAACGAACCATAACTATGTAATCGATCTGCGATCGGATCTTCAACATCGCGTTCGGCTAATTCCTCCGCTAAAAAGTCGGGCATTTCCAGTCGCATAAAGCGGTGAATACTATTCGCATTTAAAGGTTCGAGTGCCAAGTCTATATCGATTGGTATTGTCCGATCGATCTCGCCAAAGTTAGGATTGGCTGGGTAAAAGGGTTCGCCCATCGCCATCAGAATATTATTAACCATCAAAAAGTGGATCATTTCCTCATGGGAAATTTCCAGCAATACGCCCCGCATTCCATAGTTATGCGTTTCTTGTCCATCGCCACAGGCTAAGTTTAATTGGGCGGGAGTCCAGAAACCCCGCTGCACGTATTCTCGACCCGTCACGTAGTTAGGGATGGAATAAGCTGCATAAATATATTGCAACATCACCGCGACTTCCAGTTCGGCGGCTTGGCGCAGGGCGACAACTAATTCATCACGAGTCGCGATCGATCGTTGCGTCCGCTTGGTTGTGGGAGTGGGATCGGGAACGTAGCCGACTTGCTGTTGATTTTGTAAATATTTATATAAAAGCATTGCCTTTGGTTGAGATAATTCTCTAGTTGGGGGCATGTAATAAGTTTTATTTTTGTTTTGGGGGTCGCACATTTGCCACATCAAGCGAGCATAAGTTTCTACTTTGCACTTGTCGGCAAGGCTAAAAACTTCGGCTTTCATGAACGAGAAGCACAACTCGTAATAAGCGAGAATTTCTTTATAAATCAGATCGAAATCGACATCTCGATCGGGAATATCTGCCAAATGCCAGTCATCGCCCATCACCCGCACCGTAAATGAGCCAGCCCCAGCCCAAAACCCTAACCGATCGTCGTTGTCGTAGCTAAGTTCTGCTTCATCGAGATGATAGCGATTCTCCCCAGGAGAGGCTGCGCCAACGACGGGTAATGCTTCCGGTTCTGCCGATAACAGCACGCGGGTAGTTCCCGACTGACAGCCCCGAATCGTCAGCCAGCCTAGCCCCTGTCGATCGGTTGCCAACACGCAGCTAGTGGCAAAATCTCCGGTTTCTGCTTGCTTGCCTGGTTTAAATTCCAGCATATTTAGCTGGCTACTGTGGGGATAGTGAAAATCTCGATCGACTTTCGCCGGATCGCTCTCGAATTCATGCCGGAGCTGAGGTAGTCCACGGGGATTGTAATACTGACTGAGATAGACAGGCTCGACAGGTGCAGGCTGCCCGCGCACAAACGAACGCACCTCTACTTCTACCGCATAATCTTTACCTGACTGGTGGTTGGGAAATTCTAGAAACAGAGCAGCCTCATCGACCTGAATATTAATCTCCTGCTCCTCCAGCAGTACTCGTCTTTGTCCGTCGATGGTGCCGATCGTACATAAACCTTCCTGTTCGATGGCAGTGATCAGATCGTCCCACGCTGCGGCTAGGGGTAGATCGATAATCCCACTCGTAAGTCGATGCGCTTCCTGCTGATAAGCTTGTTGAGGAATCGTCGCTACTAATTGGTGACTTTTAATCGTCCGCAGTTCCAATTCGCCTAAATCGCGTTTGGGGCCGATCGCATGAGTCGGCCCTGGCCCAGCCTGTGGGGCACGATCGATACAAGGTACTGCGGTAATCGCATTCAGACTGACACCTCGATCGGTAACACGCACGGAGAGATTAGACAGCGGCGGTGCTTCTTGCCGTTGGCGAAGCCTCTCCTGGGGAGAATCCACACCACTAGCAGGAATTAACAATCTACCAGCAGGATAAGTACTCGACTCTCCCTCGCACCACAAACCGATCGTGCCATGCAGATTCCAGAAAGTAGCTGAATCTGGTTGGAGCGGGGCGGACATATTGCTCAAGCTAAATTGCACTACCAGCCCCAATACATCCGCTCGATCCATCGCCTGACGCAACAGCTCGACTGTCAGCGAATCGGCAACTTCTTCCCCCCAGAAAAAATCTGGTGACGCTTTCGCAACGGTAAACTGATGGACACTCGATCGCTGAAATTCACGATTCAGACAGTGTTCGGGCAAGTCTTGAATATAGTTAAAATTTTGCCACCGCGCAGGTTGTAGCCCTTCAACCGGAGCCGAAAACAAATTCGGGACTTCCTGCGAAGTCCCTTGTCTGCCAAAGGTAAGTTGACCGATCATCACGGTTGTCGTCCAGTTAGAGGCCGGATCGACATCAAAAATCCGCGTCCGATTAAAAGTAGTTCCCAAATATTCATTATGGTGTCCCCACAGATCGACACTGCGCCCCACCACAACGTCATTTAGGTCGATCTGTCCTGGTTCCCTTTGGGCACTGACAATTTTAGCTTCGATCGCAAAATGACCGTTCCCGCCAAAATCCCAACCTTTTGCCGTACTAAAAGCACCTGCGTCATCCCACTCCCCTCGATCGTTAAACCGAGATCCAGCGGATTGGAGGTATTCATGATACTCAGATGTCGGGCGGTCTAGATCGAAGGGTTGACCCTGCATGTAAGCAGTATTGGTACTCAAATCTACCAAACCGTTTTGATGTCCGGTCGGAGCATGTATGCGAGCAAACCCTTGAAAGTGCAGACGCGGAAAATTTAATATGCTCATATCTAAGTTTTGCAAGTATCGATCGCACCTTGATGACGATCGATCGGTTGATGCGAGACAATCCGATCGATCGCTTCAAGTGACGACTCGATCGATCCTTGAATCCAGGCGGGAAATCTGGAACAATGTTCGCCCGCAAAAAAGAGTCGATTTAGCGGTCTGGCAGCTTCTAAATATCTGAAAGCATGGTTGAGTTCATCAGATAAATCGCCACCCCAAGGAATCGTACAACCCCCATTACTCCACGGATAATTACCCCAGGCCACGGTTGCGGCATCGAGAATGACACCAGGAGTATTAATTGATGGGTGCATCTGACTGACATGATCCCGCACATAAAAACAGCGTTGCGGATCTGACATAATGTCTAAGTGTTCCGTGTCCTTCCCGATGGTGTAACTAGCTAGGAGTACACTGCCGCGATCGGAGCTAGACTCGATCGATGGATAATAGACCTGCTGGATACCTTCACCACCCAGCGATGCACCACCGCCGATCCCTTCCTTCTCCCAAAAAGGCTCCGAGCAGTGCAAGATCGTCTTAGTTGCCGCACAGTAGACGGTATTCTCGATCGCTGCTAATTTCTGCTCGTCGAAGCCAATTAACTCAAGATTTTTGAGAATCGAAAAGGGAATAGTACACAATACATAGTCACAATTACGATGTTGTAACCTCCCGTTTTCCAACCAAGAAACTTTGACCGCATCCGATCGCACATCTAAAGTCATTACTTCTCGATTGCATTTAATTGGAGCCTTAATTGCGGCGGCTAGCCGATCAATTAGCTGCTCCATACCCCCTTGTAATTGCAATAAATCGTCGCTAGTCTCAACCAAGATATCGCTGAGAAATATATCGAGGGCTTTGCTACAATGATCGCGAAAACTGGGATTATCCTTAATAAACTTGTGAAAGTTCACAGTATCCCCATCCTCGCTGAAATATGGTTCGAGATCCAATCGATCTAGCTCCGCCATTAAATGTGATTCTAAATCTCGATCGAAACTATCGCGCAAATCGCTAGGGGCGATCGCATCGATAATAGTTTTCAGCCAAGCCGCAAAGTGACGAGTTTTTTCGCGATACTGTGTTGCTAAAAAGATCCCTTGATAGTATTGCTCGAAGCTTTTAGAGATATCTTTAATTCGGAAAATCTTGCCGTGGATATTCATCAGAGCATTGTGCTCCTCGAATACTGTAATAAATTTACGCAGCTTATCTGCCAATCCCAACTCGCGGACATAATG
>JBJOOY010000338.1:0-12421 GCA_046051065.1 Cyanobacteriota bacterium | reverse complement strand
CTAGCATCACAGGTAATTCAAAATCGGATCGAACAACAACGTCAAGGTTTGCGAGATTTAGCAGCGGGAAGTTTACCATTAACACTAATTACACCATTATTAACTCAGATCCAGTCACAAGGATCGATCGAGTTCGAGCACCAGCAAGGTAAAGCTGCGCTAAACTTATTACTCGATCGAGATCGGAAGTTAATCGATTATCTGCAACAGCAAACACTTATAGCATCACAAATTGCCAATATTAAAGATTTTTTAGAAATAGAAAATCAACGTATTGCCAGTAAAATTGAGTTAACAGAACCAGCTTGGTTAAATGCAGATGCAGAAACGCTTGCTAAGTTAGATAATATGATTAACTATGAAGTCGATCGAGACAAACATCAATTCACAGAACTGCAATCTCAATTAATAAAACTTGAAACAGAATTAGATTTTCTTGATCGTCAAATTGCTGAAGCCGCATCGCCAGAAGAATATACTCGACTCAAACAACAAGAATCCAATGCGCGTCAAATTGTATCGCAACTCAAAGCGGATCTCATCGTTGGTAATCGTCGCTTTCAGGAACTCGATCGAACGATCGTTAAAACTAAACAAGAACTAGCAACATATACTGAAACTAATATCAAACTCAAGAACGATCGACATATTATCGATTCTGTCGCTAAAGTCAAAGCAACATTGCAAATATTTAAAGAAAAACTGACACTCAAAAAAATTAATCGGCTCGAAAACGAAGTCACCGAATGTTTTCGATATCTTCTACATAAATCAGAACTAGTCCAGCGAGTAGCGATCGATAGTACCACTTTTACCCTATCTCTTTACGATTGTGATGGAAAATTATTACCCAAACATCGTTTATCCGCAGGTGAAAAACAACTCCTGGCAATTGCCTTATTATGGGGACTCGCGCGAGTATCGGGACGACAATTGCCAATTGCGATCGATACACCATTAGGGCGCTTAGATTCTTCCCATCGAACTAATTTAATCGAGCGTTATTTTCCCGCAGCCAGCGAACAAGTAATTTTATTATCTACAGATACTGAAATTGCGGAAAATGAGTTGGCAAATTTACGCGTTCAAGGGGCGATTACTCGCGAATATTTATTACACCACGATCCGAATCAACAGCGAACTGAAGTTCGATCGGGTTATTTCTGGTAAGTTGAATTACATTTAAGAGTATTTTTGTATGCGAAGCCATTGCTCGTAATCTCCAGAATCAATCCACTTGAATTACATCGAGTTTGGTATGCACACGATCGCACCATTAAACACACCGCTCAATCGAACTCTTCAATCTAAAATAGAAAATAATATAGGGGGCGTTGCTGAATTGATATAGCAACGCCAGTTATCCCTTGTAGGTATCTGCGGATCTATGCTGGTAATCTAGTCCTAACTTCTAAATCCTAGCCGCAGCCAAGTTCGCCGATTTGGTAGGGGAGCCGCAAGTTGCATCACTCTCTCTAGCAACCGAGGAGCCAAATAATTGCCATACACAGCCAAATAACTCTGCCAGCCAATGATAATCTCATTGGCATCGCGATCGATCCCACGGATCAGTTCAGTTGCGACTTGTTGCGTCGACATCGGTACAACCCACCGAAACAACTTCAAATCCCGCACCATATCCGTATCAGTTAACGTCGGTAAGAGCGCAATTACGCGGACATTATGCATGGCTAATTCGCCCCGCAAAGCCTGAGTAAACCCTAGAATGGCAAACTTAGTGGCTGAATAGGTAGACATCGTCGGTGCAGCCACCTTGCCCATTAAACTGGCAACATTAACGATCGTACCTTCGCGTTGAGACACCATCCGTCGGGCAATTAGCCGTGTAATGGTATACATGCCGAGGAGATTGATCGCAATCTCTGCTTGAACGTCTGGTAGCTTAGATTGCAGGAAAGGCGCTTGATGAGCGACTCCCGCACAGTTAATCAGCAGGTGAATGGGACCATAATCTCGCCAAGCTTGAGAAATAGTTACATTTACCTGGATGCGATCGGTTAAATCTACTGCTAGGGGCACGACTTCGACACCCATAGCTTCAATTTCTAGTGCAACTTCGGTTAATCGATCGAAGTTGCGGGCGACTAGTAATAACCGCTGTACACCATGTTTAGCTAGCTCAAGGGCGATCGCACGTCCGATGCCACGCGATGCTCCAGTTACAAGTGCTGTTTTTCCTTGAATCTTCTTCATCTGCAAAATCTCCAAATGTAGAGTTTGAATGCGTCGTGAGTATCGATAGAATTAATAGCCAATGGAGTTAGACTCTCATTGGCTGGCAGTAGGTAAATGTAAGGATGCAATGTTTGGTTGAATACTTGACTTGCGAACTTTCTAGCGATTGAGTGCAAGTTCGAGCAATTTTGTATAATGAAAGTGTGGATGGAGCAATGTTTAGGATAGCAGCTGCAATCTAGAGTACGATTAAATTTGAGGGCAGGAAAACATAATGTAAGTTCCTCTTAATGGCGAATGTTGACTTGAAGTGTTGCCTGGTTATGCATACTCTACTAAGTAAATCCAGCGTTTGCAATATTTATTAGCAAAGTTTCTCGATCGTGATATATTGCTACACAATTCTCAGGGATCGCTAGTGCAAATTGTAGTGCGTCAAAGTATCTCCCTGATTGGGATTGGCTCGATTCGCTAACGATCGAACGCTTAAGCTATTTCTGAGAATCGATCGAATTGATGAGAGCAAGAATTTCGATTGTTACTCCTGTCGGCACAACTATCGCTTGGTGGCAATAGTATCTTGTAGTGTAAGCATTTCAGCTAAAAATTTTCTTGAATTTAACTGTTGAAAGATAATTAGTAGCATAATTAATATTTAAAAGCTTCCGCTGTGCGAGACAACCGTAGCTGATAGATTGTAGAGATCGATTTTCGTTCCGAAAGGCTGCGCCAACGAGTCCCCGACTTCATACAGTAGATGCTAAAATGCGAGCAATTTTTATCGTAACGTTCAGGAGGTACCTTGAAAGGTAAATTTTATGAATCGATCCCAATTAATCTTATCTCCGGCCAAGAATTCAGATCCAGGCAACGCCCAAACCTCAAAAACTATGAGCAGTTTACGATTACCGTTGCTCTTAATCGCTAGTAGTTTAGTTGTAGGTTCGGTCTGGTCGCGGCAACAAACCGATCTGGGACATTTGGATGAAGGAATTCAGCAACTGAAACAGCATATCGATCGACTGCCTAACACTGTCAAACAAAGCGATCGAGTTAATCTAGAACGATCGTGGATTGCACTCGTACGCGATCGGATTAATACTCAAAATAATGTTTATAACCTGCTCTTGCAAGGAGTTGGGGTGATTATTTTGGGGGGACTGATTTATACTAGCTGGCAGCATTTACGCCGTACTGATGCGCAATTTCAGCAGCCCAATGATAAACAAATTACCGATCGATTCAATCAAGCAATTGCTTATTTAGCTAGCGATAAAGTGGAAATCCGGCTGGGGGGAATCTACGCTCTCGAACGGATCGGACAGGAATCTCCGACAGAATACTGGCTGACGATCGAAGTTTTAACCGCGTTTGTGCGCGAACGCTCGACCCAAACGTCAGAAAAAATGGCTATCCCAACTGGCATCATTGCACCAAAACAGTCTCGCAAACTCAGCTCGCGCAGAATTCCCACGGATATTCAAGCAATCATGACAATCTTGAGTCGTCGCGATGCCCGTCAAGATCGCCACGATCGATCGATCGGCTTGCGAGAAAGTAATCTCCGTGCTGCTAATTTAAACGGAGTGGAATTGTGGGGTGCCGATCTATGGCGAGTCAATCTGCGGGAAGCGCAATTGTGGCGGGCTAAATTAGCAGGTGCCTTTTTAGGGCGCGCCAATCTCAGCGAGGCTAGTCTGTTGGAAGCAGATCTTCATGGTGCTTACCTCTGGAAAGCAAATTTTGAAGGTGCCAATCTCACCGAGGCAAACTTGGAACAAGCGAACCTTGAAGGTGCTAATCTCAAAGATGCTAATCTGATTAATACTAATCTGATTAATGCCGATCTACGCAAAGTTGTTGGACTGACCCAAAGTCAGCTCAGCAAGGCAATTTGTGATGAAACTACAAAGTTACCCGATTACCTCGACAGTGTGAGTGGTTGGGTTAAATCCAGAACTAATAATTACTAAGTAATCTACTTGACCGATCGAATGTTTAGTGAAACACTAAATGAACGCTTACGAATAAACCGTTATATATTGTTTACTATGCCGATCGAGTCAGCACACTCCACCCAGTGGGAAACAGTTCTCGACCGAAATTTACTGCCTCTTACCGCAAAAATAATCTCTACCCAAACTACTCATGCCGATTGCCCAACGGTAATTCATAGTACTTCATCTCAGCTTGACGATCGGTTCCGCCGCACCCAAATTCGGATCATTGATACGCCTGGCGATCGATTTGCTAATGAGATTGTTGCTGAGGCACTCAAGATCGCTAGTATGGGTCAGCGTGTGCTAGTCGTCCAGCTTTTGAAAGGAGGAATTCGGCAAGGTCACGATCGAGTTGTTAATCTCGCTCAAAACTTAGATTGGATTAGGTGTAATTCAATTAGGAATATTTCTTCCCCAGATTTAAACAAGCTGGAATTACACAACTTTCAGCAGTTATGGAAACACGTTCGGGATCTCGCTCGCACCGCCCCAGATGAGGCTACACCGACGAATACTTATTCATTAATTATCTTAGATGAATTAAGTCTAGCGATCGAGCTAGGTTTGATTTCGATCGAATCTGCAACACATTTCTTGACCGATTTACCTGAAGATGTCCAGCTCATATTGACTGGTACTACCAATCCACATCCAGTGATTCTATCATTCGCAAATTAGTAAGTGTTTACCCTCTACGCCGATCGTTTCGATGCTCAGCATGACTCGATCGTCGAAACATCAGCAAGAGGGTCTTTTAGTAGTTATCGATAACTTTCACGACTTTCACGATCTTCAGCGAGCGAGCGACTGCGCGGTGAAGTTCGACTGCGATCGACCTTATCTTTAGCCTTGCTTGCGCTCCGCTTGAGTGCGTCGAGACGGGACTCATAGTGCCGTCGTTTGCCTTTTTTGGTAGTATCATCGGTTAGAGTCTTCAGCGCACTACCCAGGCTCTTGTAGGCATTAGGTAGTGTATATCCGAAGCGGGTAGCTAGGGCGATTGCTTTTTCATCAGCTTCGATCGCTTCTTTGAGATTGCGATCGCTATTATTGCGCGCATACAACCGATAACCGGACACGCCACACAGTCCGAGTGCCAGGATCAATAGCAACCCATCCTGTACCCACAATTCACCTACAGCACCACCTAACCCGATCGCTAGAGCTGCCATTTCCCAGCCATCGCGAGAAATCGTATCATTTTGGACTCGGGCGACTTCATGCCAAAATAGCAGATTGCGTTGATCCAGGGCTAAACGTTCCCATTTCACTAAATCGATCTGAATTTCAACTTGATCCTTACCCAATTCTTCACACCGAATCAGGGGCGGATTGACCTCAACAGTGGTTTCTACCGTCACCCAGCTTTGAAGTTCCGGTGGGAGCAAACTTTTGAGCCGACGTAATTCGCTCATTTCAGCCCGAGCAGAGGCAGCAGAGTAGGATGTCATAAAAAATCCTGGATATGTTGTGAAATTGAGCCTTATACCAATAATAAAAAAGACTGTCTACAGCCAGTTTTAGCTCGATTGCTGACGCAGCGGTGCGCGCTCGTCGGGTTCCCCGACATAAAAAGCGAGACAAGACAACGCAACAAGACAGACAGCAAGCCGTTCGAGACGATCTATAGTTCGATCGAAAGCATAACAGTTATCTGTTTCAACCGCTACTGTTCGATCGTTAGACAATGCACAAGCTGCGAGTTTAACTATTAGATATTTTAGCGAATTCCCTCGCCAGCATGTTGAAATTTACTATTTCAAAAAATACATCCGGATCCGATCTCGATCGCACTGAATAAGAATGTGAGATGCCACATTAGGTATAGCTCATCAGGTAGTGACTGATGGACTGTAATGCAAGGCTCAAGCAACCGCATCTATATCAAACAATTTTCCATAGACTAGATAGCCCATCAGGTAGTGACTGATGGACTATCTATCTCAAGCATCGATTCGATAAAGTCCCTAGTTGAGTAAATCAGATTAGTTATGAAATATCTTCTGTTAGGCACTTTTTGTGTCTTAGCTGTTGCTGTGGGTGTCACAGCAATAGCTAATGCTGATGTTACTATTAATGTACCCTCTGGTCAATCAGATCGATCTCCTTTGATCGGTGAAAATCATAAATCTACACAAACACCTGTTGTGAATACGTTAGAGTTATCGATTCATCAGCAAATTAACCAATATCGTCGCTCTCACAATTTACCACCCTTGGAGTTCGATCCGGTAATTTCGGCTCAAGCCAGAATCCACAGCCAAGAAATGGCAAAAATAGGCACTATTAGCCACGAGGGGTTTAACGAGCGATTGGAGTCAGTCGCTGAAACGATTTCCTATCAAAGTGCGGCTGAAAATGTTGCCTTCAATCAAGGGTATCCTCAGCCGGGTGAGATCGCTGTCAAAGGCTGGATCGAAAGTCCCGGCCACCATCATAATATTATCGGTCGCTATAATGCCACTGGCATCGGCGTAGCGCAGAATGCTAAAGGAAAGTATTATTTTACCCAAATTTTTGTCCGTAAAGGTTAGGGATAAGAGATAGTGGTTAGAGGTTAGAGAATAGTAACTAGTTAGTTGTAAATCTATTCACTATTCCCTGTCTTGTCTCGCTGCTTGTCTTGATTCTCTGCATGTGTTGCATCCGCTTTTCGCGTCGGGGAACAAAGGCGGGCGAGAATCGCTGGTGCGCTTTTCACAGGCGGGAAACCCGTCCGGCGTGCATCCGCTAAACCCGTCGCAGACGGAGCGCGAGCCACTATTCACTATTCCCTAATTCCCATGACAGAAGATTTTCAGATTTGCGATCGAGATTTAGATGATGCACTTACGGCTAAGTATTTACAGGCGGAATCGATCGCGGTAGATACTGAAACAATGGGTTTAAACTATCTACGCGATCGATTGTGTTTGGTTCAATTATGCGCGTCTGGTTTGTTGACAGTGATTCGGATTGCCAAAGGACAAACTACCGCGCCCAATTTACAACGGTTGATGACTGCCAGTCAGATTACTAAAATCTTTCACTACGCTAGATTTGATGTCGCCCAACTCCGCAATCGGTTGGGAATCGAAACCAATCCCATCTTTTGTACCAAAATTGCCAGTAAATTAATTCGTACCTATTCATCCCATCATGGCTTAAAGTCATTAGTTGCCCAACTCGAAGGGGTGGAACTAGATAAATCCGAGCAATGTTCGGATTGGGGCGATGCCGAAAATCTCTCGCCCGAACAACTGCGCTATGCGGCTAATGATGTCCGCTATTTGATTAGTATGCGCGAGAAATTAATTACTAAGTTGCAACGTGAAGATCGGTGGGAATTAGCCCAAGATTGTTTTAAAGCTTTACCAACGATCGTGTCGCTCGATTTATTGCAGTACGAAGATATTTTTTCCCATCGTTAGATTACCAGCGTTATCCCCAAACGCTTGACATTTGCTAGGTGGTAGCAGTTTATGATGGTGTGGTATTGTTCTGGAACAAATACCAATTTGGTAGATAATGGTTTGATCGATATTCATCGACGGAAATCCACATTTCGGAAAACTCATCCATCATGAATGTAGAAGGCATAGGGTGGGCAAATCCCTTAATAACTCAAAATTATTAAAGCATTATCACATTTGCCCACCATTCAAGTCCTGCCAAATTATCGCAGATCCTACTTCGCAGCAAACAACCCATTGTGGCGTAACAACGCCGATGGATCTGGCTCCCGTCCACGGAAAGCCGTAAATACTTCC
This sequence comes from Cyanobacteriota bacterium, assembly GCA_046051065.1. Classification (GTDB taxonomy): domain Bacteria; phylum Cyanobacteriota; class Cyanobacteriia; order Cyanobacteriales; family Chamaesiphonaceae; genus Chamaesiphon. The sequence goes on along the minus strand of JBJOOY010000338.1, from coordinate 4,476 downwards.
ATCGGATGCTTACTACCACCCAGCGATAATACTGTATCGCGGAACCGTCGTCCGGTGGTGCCGATCGCATCCGCATCATCCAATCCCGCATCTTCAAACGCGGCAAAGGCATCTGCACTCAAGACTTCTGCCCACTTGTAGCTGTAGTAGCCAGCCGCATAACCGCCAGCGAAAATATGCCCGAAGGAGCAGAGGAAATTATCTTCGGGTAAGGGGGGGATAACCATGGTGATTTTAGCTAACCGATTGCGGACATCGGCAATGCTCTCGTCACCGCCTGGTTGATAGCGACTGTGCAGTTCTAAATCGAGCCAGCTAAAGTGGATTTGACGGAGCATTCCGCTACCGCTCATAAATGTGCGTGCGGCGAGGAGTTTTTGGTAATAGTGTTCGGGGAGGGGTTCGCCAGTTTCGTAGTGTTTGCCGAGACTGAGCAGGGTTGGCCTGTCGTAACACCAGTTTTCCATAAATTGGCTGGGTAATTCGACGGCATCCCATTCGACGTTACTAATTCCCGATGCGCCGACGTAATCAACCGTGGTGAGCATGTGTTGCAAACCATGTCCGAATTCGTGGAACAGGGTTTCGACTTCGCCGAAGGTCATCAGACTGGGTTTCCCGTCCACTGGGGGCGTTTGATTGCAAGTTAGATACGCCACAGGCAAACGGACTTTGGAGCCAGCTTCGTCGGTCATTTTGGCGCGACTGACGCAATCTGCCATCCACGCACCACCGCGTTTTTCGGCGGGGCGACTATATGCGTCGAGGTAGAAGAAGGCAATCGGTTGGTTTTGCTCGTTGGCGACTTGGAAGTAGCGCACGTCGGAATTCCAGACTGGTGCTTGTCCGTCGGCGGCGGTGATGGTGATGCCAAAAAGTTTGTTGGCGAGGTTAAATAAGCCCGAAAGTACCTGCTCTAAGGGGAAATAGGGGCGCAATTCTTCGGCGTTGAAATCAAATTTAGCTTCCCGCAGGCGTTCTGACCAGTATGCTAGATCCCAGTGTTGGAGATCGTTGGCTTCGGGTGCGGATTTGGAGATGGCGAAAGCGCGGAGATGTTCTAGATCTTGTTTGGCTGCTTCAAAGCTGGCACTGCGGAGGGATTCGAGCAGACTTTCGACGGCGGCGACGTTAGGAGCCATTTTACTGGCGAGGCTGAGTTCGGCGAAGTTGGCAAAGCCGAGGATATTGGACATCTCGCGGCGTAATTCGAGGATACGATCGATATTACCCCGATTATCCTGTTCGCCAGATGCTGCGCGACTGACATAAGCTTTGTAGATTTGTTCGCGCAAGTCTCGCCGTTGACTATGTTGCATAAATGGCATAAAGCTGGGAGCATCTAAGGTGAGTACCCAAGGGCCATCTGTAGGAGTTGCTGCTTCATGTCCGGCGGTTCTGGCGGATTGGGCGGCTTGTCCGAGTAAACTGGCTGGTAGTCCGGTAATTTCGTCCGGTTTAGTTAGGGTTAAACTATAAGCTTTAGTGGCATCGAGGACGTTATTCGAGAACTTATTCGCGATTTCCGCGAGTGCCAATTGAATTTCATTAAATCGCTGCTTTGGCTCTCCAGTTAAACCGACTCCAGATAGCTCCATATCGCGGATGGCTGCTTCAATAATCCGTTTTTGGGCTGGTTCGAGTGCGTCTTTCAAGGGCTTATGACCACCAGTGCCAGGGATGAAAGGCACCGCAGTTGTCTGATATTGAGGACTAGCTTGAATCGCCTTATAACCCTGATAGAGCGCGGTACTTTGTCCCAACCGCATCCAAAACTCCACCGTTTGCGGCTGCATTTTTTCATGTGCGGCGCGGAGTTCGGGACTATTTTGGACACCCATCAGGTGGCCGACGATACTCCAACTCCAGGAGATTTTTTCGATGATTTGATCGAGTGGTTCGACCAATCCCGCCCAAGTGGGGATAATATTTGCTTCCAGTTTGGTTAATTCTGCGTTGGCTTCTGCCAGCAGTTCGGTTATCGCTGGAACGACTTGTTCGGCTTGGATTTCTGGAAATGGGGGCAATCCCTGACCCTGTAACAACGGATTCATAAGCAAATGTGACGAGATTCGATAGGTATTCTTATTATCTCTCGATCAATTAAGGATGCCGTGTCTGGTTTACCGCCACGAAGTTTTTAACATCAGCTTGGAGTAAACCACTACGAAAGTAATAACATGCCCATGAATAGCTCTCAGATGTTGTATGCATCAATGGCGATCATCGCTGTTAATATCCGATCTGCTAGAATTCAACAAGTTAGAATAGAAGTATTCAGGTCGGGGAATTAATCTTTAATTTACAATTCATAATTTCAAAATGTCTACATTTTCGATTCCATCACACTTAAATGGTTATTGGCAAGATGCATTTAATTTAAAGCAACATCTGCAACAGTTCTTAGATATTGACGAGCAAAGATTAGAAAGTAAATTCACAACTGCGGTAGAGGATTTAGCAGCATTAGGACATAAAGATTTTAATTGGGATGAGGCGAGTAAATTTTATCAGGAGAATGTCGGTGAAGCTTATTTATTTGAGTTAGCAACTTGGCATTTGACTAGTACCGATTATATTGGCGATACATTACGATTGATTGCCGATCGAGCGCGAGGCAGAGTGTTGGATTTTGGTGGTGGAATTGGAACTCACTCGATCGCAGCGGCTTTATGCCCGGAGGTCAGTCAGGTGGTATATTGCGATATCAATCCGATTAATTATCACTTCGTTCAACACCGGATTAAGCAATTAGGATTAGAATCAAAAATTAGTTGTTGTACGGAATTAGCAGCTAATGAAACCTTCGATACAATTAATTGTTTTGATGTAATGGAACATTTACCCGATCCGAGCGAGCAATTGCTGCAATTTCATCAGATGTTAGCACCATCTGGTCGCATGGTCACAAATTGGTATTTTTATCAGGGCGTAAATCGAGAGTTTCCCTTCCATTTAGATGACGTCGAAATTATCGATCGATTCTTTAAAACGCTCCAAGCTAACTTCCTAGAAATCTTTCATCCTTATTTTATTACCACTCGTTGCTATCGCAAGATGGCATGAAAACAGGGCTACGACATTCAACATAATGAGGGGCTGCGATCGAAATAGCCCTTGCCTTCAATGGTAGGGCTATTTCGATGATATGGGAAAATTAAATTAATAATATATCTCAGTTTTTAAAGAGCAACTGTTGTATTGACATTTTGATTAAACAAGGTTTAATGCAAATAGCTATAATCGTTAAGCTACTATTCTAGCAAACCAGTCACAATATGATTCTCGATATTCATTCAGTAATCTTCTTGCCTGGGGATGCCAGCCATCATTATTTAATTGAGGAAGTGGAAATGGGAGTTTTTTAACTTCATATGATATAGCCTTGTCTGTTGCCACTAATCGGGCTAAATGCTCACAATTCCAACCTAATAAGCCATAATCCCAAGTATGAAAACATAGAATTGCAGAACATAATCGATCGATTGTTTCAGATGGGGTAAAAATCTGAACATTTGGCACTAATCGAATGTCTAAGTCTGCTCGATTGAATAATTTTAATGAAGCAGTGTCAAAAACTAAATTGTTGCTGATACCGATGCCATAATGCCACACTCCTGTCTTGTACCAGTTAAGTAAGCGACCATAATATTTGCTATTAGTGTCAATTTTTTGATAGATTTCCAAAATTCGTTCTTTTGCGATATCTAGAGATATAGTCATATATATATGCTGACTGAAGCCAATATCTATAGGTTTCCCTATCCCAACGGTAAAATACACCTGTCGATCCTGTATATTTATTCTCGAGCAGCTACAGAAGATGTAAAAAACGATCGATCTTATTCGATCGACATGTATTCTTTAATGTCAAAACTCAGCTTCAGGGAGATCGAGTGAGTTAAAATGAGTGAATATTCGATCGAGTGTCAATATGACTGCTGCACCCAAACACCAGAAAGCTAAAGCCTTAAACCCCAATAGCAAACGCCCTGCGAAGGAGCTGTGTAGCGAATGTGGGTTGTGCGATACCTATTATATCCACTACGTCAAAGATGCCTGTGCTTTTCTCAATCAGCAGATTCCCGCACTAGAGCAGCAAGCACACGGACGCAGTCGGGATTTAGACAAGGAAGACGATCTATATTTTGGCGTGCATCAGCAGATGATGGCGGCGCGGAAGATCGAGCCGATTCCTGGTGCCCAGTGGACAGGAATTGTCAGTATGATCGCGATCGAAATGTTGGAGCAGGGGCTGGTAGAAGGGGTCGTATGCGTTCAAAATACGCCTGAAGACCGTTTTCAACCAATGCCGATGATCGCGCGCACGAGGGAGGATATTCTCGCGGCTAAGGTAAATAAGCCGACGCTATCGCCGAATTTATCGGTGTTGGAGCAAATTGAACAATCGGGGTTGAAGCGGTTATTAGTTATCGGTGTTGGTTGTCAAATCCAGGCATTACGGGCGGTAGAGCA
>JBJOOY010000337.1:0-2723 GCA_046051065.1 Cyanobacteriota bacterium | reverse complement strand
GAAATCGATTGCAGGAACGCATCCATTTGATTTGAGAGGGCGATAATCTGTTTCAAACTGGTTTTGGTTTGTTCGACAGATTGGGTACCTTCAACTACTTGAGCGGTACTGAGTTCCATTGCCTGAGCTACCGCGCTGGTTTCGCGTTGAATGGTTTCGACGATTTTTTCGATTTCTTTGGTCGCTGCGGCAGATTGGGCGGCGAGTTGGCCGACTTCTTCGGCTACGACGGCGAAACCACGTCCTTCTTCACCCGCACGAGCGGCCTCGATACTGGCGTTAATTGCGAGTAAGTTGGTTTGGAGGGCGATTTGTTCGATCAGTCGGCTAACTTTAGAAATCTGTTGGGATGATTCGCCCAGCCGTTTTACTTTCTTAGCAGTTTCGGAGATCGTTTCGCGGAGTTGGACGATACTATTTACAGTTCGATCCATTGCTTGACCACCAACTTCAGCAGTGGAAGCGGCAGAAGTTGCGACAGTCGATGCTTGACGGGCATCCTGCGCCACGGACTGGATCGAGATGGTCACTTTTTCAATTTTCGCTAAGATTTCTTGGATCTGGTCTGCTTGCTGAGTGGCGGTAGTTGTCAGCATCCGAATTACCGACTCGTTTTCGCCAACGGAACCGTTTACCTCAGCCGCAGCAGTTTTGACATTGGTGACAATATCGCGGAGACTTTCAATAATCGAGTTAAAGAAGTCACCAACGATCGCGATTTCCCCATCGCTGATTTCCGATCGCACGGTCAAGTCACCATCGGATGCGCCTTCAATTTCAGTTAGCAACCGTAATAGTTCGCTTTGCCGATTTTCGTTTTCTTGTTTGGCTTGATCTGCCCGTTGGCGGGAATTTTCGGCTTCGAGTTGTCCGCGTTCGGAGATGGCGAAACCGCCGAGTGCAGCAGCGATCGGTTGGGCAAATTTGCTTAAGTAGGCAACTTCCCATTCTTGCCAATCGTGAGTATGCTGACAGTAATGGGCGACTAATAAACCGAACAAGTTACCGTTTTGGACGATCGGCACGATCGCATTAGACTTAACATTTAATCTAGCTAATAGGGCTTTGTGATCGAGATGATAGTTATTATCCATCACATTATTATTCACGATCGTCCGACCTTGAGCATAAGCTGCGAGTAATTCCTCTGGAATACAGGGGTCGTTAACCTGTTCTTTAACTGCACTACTACCACCCGCACTAAATGATTCGCCAGCAATATAACCGCGATTGTCAGCCATAAAGCGATAGACGACCAATCGATCGACCTTGAGGATCTCTTGGGCTTCAAACAAGCTTTGCGATAGTGGTATTTCTAAATCTTCTAATGTCCGCGCCCGGGAAATTTGGGCGTATAAATCCGTCCGCTTTGCTCGTTCGGATTGTTCGATTAACAGTCCTTGAATTTGACTGGCCATCAGGTTGATGTTACCGCTTAATTTGCCGATTTCATCTTCACTGCCCACTTCAATGCGACTGTCGAAATCCCCTTGCCCGATGCGTTCGACTGCTTTAGATGCATCTACAATCGGTTTTGTCGCACGTTCGGCAAAGAAGGTGGCTAAGGCAACGGTAAATAGTGCCGTCAATCCTGCCCCACCTAAAATCGTCAGCAGCAGCCCCTGTAGTTCGCCGTATGCTGCATCGGCATCGATCGTCACTACTGCTTCCCAGGGTAATTCTTGCATCCCTTCTAATTTCTTAAAGGCAGCCGCACTAAATAGCTCGGAGTGGTCGCGCTCGGTTGCTTTATTCTTATCGGAGGCACTAGTTGCCCGTTTTTGATGGTCGGAAACTTTATTGAGGTGAGAGATAACACCCCCTTTGGTGCGGGCTTCAGCCATGTCTGGGGTTTCGGGCAGATCTTTATATTCCCCGTTAGAACTGATAAATACCTTACCAGTTTTGCGATCGAGGATATGATAGTCCTGCGTTTTGGTCGCCATATCTTTTAGTGGCGTTTCTAACAGATCGGCAGGTGTTCTCGTCCGAACTATCCCGATAATCTGACCTGTAGCTGAATTTTTAATTGGTGCGGCGAAGTGGACTGATGTTTTCCCGGTAGTTTTAGATGCTCGTGGCTCAGAAATCACAGTTTTGCCAGTTTTTAAGACATCTTGAAAATACTTGCGATCGAGGTGATTGCCTAATTTACTAGACTTAGTACTACTTTCGGCGATCGGATCGCCATTGAGACTAAAAATAGCAATACTGTCATAGACCCGGTAACTGGCAATATATCGATCCAGCAGCTTGACTTTATCCTGAACTGAAGTGCTTGCCGACAGCTTCGGATCGGCAAAAATAGGTTGTGCTGCTAAAATTTCGACATCTCCATTCCGCTCGAATACAAACCGATTGAGTTTATCCGCCACCGCTTCAGCTCGGTCTGTTTGGGATTTGGTAACCTGCTGCTGGAGCGTGTTGCTAATTTGCAAATAGCTGAGGGTACCAACTACAGCCAGCGGCACCAGTCCTAATGCGATCGCTAGGAGTGTTGCTTTAGTCTTAAAATTGAGTTTGCGCCACTTAGATCTAACGCTAGCTGATTCTAGCCTAATCCCAGACGAATTAACCGCCAGTTGACCTTGATCGAAGGGTGCGAGTTGTCCGGCTGAGCCAAAATTATTCGGTTCGAGGCGATCTTGATACTGAGTCATAAAAGTTATGGTGATGTGATTTAGTATAATTGAGTTATCTTTAATTTTTTAGCTAGATCGCCA
>JBJOOY010000336.1:0-6093 GCA_046051065.1 Cyanobacteriota bacterium | reverse complement strand
TTACTAGTCGAACTAGAAAATATCCGCCAAGCTGGAACTACGCTGCTAATTGCCACCCACGATCTAGATTTTGTCTATGAATGGGCGGATTGGGTGATGGTAATGGCCGATGGTCGATTGTTATTAGAGGGCGAAACGCTCCAAGTCTTCGAGCAGCTCCAGCGGTTGCCATCTGTCGAGTTGGGAATGCCATTACTATGGCAAATGTGGCAAGTGTTACCGCCGCAGTTAAGGCAGGGTAAACCCCCCAGATCGATCGACCAGTTTAAGACTATTTATCAACAATAATTCTAACTCGATCGAAAACCGAGGCTGCCCTCACCCGGAAGCTTCGCATCCTGCCTTCACCTGCGGCTCTGGCTCCCCTCTGTCTTGTCTCGCTAGTCGGGAAACCAGACGAGCGCGAGCCGCTCCCAAGCTTGGGAAAGGGGTTGGGGGTGAGGGCAAGATTAGTAGGTAGTGCAAATCGGATTTGGTATTATTGAGAATATCATCTCTACGATCCGATGGCGTTGTTGTATAGTAATCTTCACGTCGTCACCCACTTTCTCAACTGCTTGAATAGAGTCAGGAGAGATGGCTGGGTTTTCCACCATCAATTGTTGGAAGGCTGCGCGCAATGCTTCAGGATTTCCACCACCTCGTAGCAACAATTCGACAGTTGTAATAATCTTACGATACAGCTTCTCAAAGTCGCCAGGTGCAAATACCTTATCAGGATCGTGGGGGCGACGTTCTAGACTACCGATGGCATTTGGTTTTTCCAGCAAATATACAAACTCACACTCAACATCATCCAATTTCGTGGTGTGGTCGATATTCCATCCTTGAAGACAGGCACCTGTCAGACGGGCTTTGTTTAAGTCTGCATTGATAAAGATGGCTTCGGTCAGATTAGCATTTGTGAGATTAGCGCAGCGCAGGATCGATCGGCTCAGATCCGTCTGTTTGAAGTTTGCACCAATTAAGTTAGATTCAGATAGATTGACTCCACTGAGATTTAGACCCTGATAATCTTGTCCTTCACCATTGCCAGATACGAGTAATTTGCGTATCTTGCTATTAGCTAAAATAGATTCTCCCCACCTAGCAAAATCGAGTTTTTGCACATCTTTCCAGAAAACATGAGTGAGAGTTGCATTGTGCAGGTTGGTACTTTTAAGCATCGCACCTGTAAAATTAGCATCCGTCAAATATGCTCCAGCGAAACTAGTGCCACCAATAGATCCAAAGGCGTTACTCCAGATCCGCAGGAGCTGAAATTTTTCGTTGCCTTTATGTGTTTCCCAAGCAACATAACCACTCAATAAAGAGAAAGCCATAGCCCCAGACCCAATCACAGCCCCAGATCTAGGTACAGCCACAGCCACAGCCACCGCCACCGCCACCGCCACCGCCGGAAAGATCAGGTTAAGTGCTTTGGTTGTAAAACCTTGCCAAGCGAGGACTAGATGGATCGCTAGCAATAAAAATATTGATGACTTTCTAGCGGAAGTGAGTACCGATCCTAACGCGATCGAAGATTGGTCTTTGTGAGACTTGATGGGAATATATTAGATCTATCGACTATATGAAGCTGGATGTGATGATGCCTTAATTGGGATTGGCAAGCAAGGATGTATTGCACTAGATTTTATTCGATCGGCATCATCAGCTTTTGAGGCTGTTTCTAGTGCGATCGTCGATGTCAAAAAAGCGATCCCAGATGCTAGTTTAATTGAAGCAACACCAGATTTTGTCGGCTTAACAGATACAGCCAAAATACTCGGATGTACTCGCCAAAATATTAGAAATCTGATTTTCAATGGTGACACGAGATCTCCATTGCCTGTTTATGAAGGAACCCCCTCTATTTGGCATCTGGCAGAGATTCTGACTTGGCTCAAAGAAGATAAAACCTACTCGATCGATGACTCATTATTAGAAGTTGAGATCGTCAACATGGAATTCAATATTGCCAGAAAATGGCGAAAAATAGCACCAGATCTGCAAGAAAATATTCGCGCTCTAGTTTGCTAACCTGCTGGATTAATCGTTGGCGTAGCCGCGCCGCGAGGTAATCGCGATCCTGATTTGGAAGGCGGAAGGCGGAATGTGGGTTTAATCCTTGTTAAAATAGTAGCAATCCTGACTCGATCCTTGTAGATGCAAAGACGAACTTTATTAGCAGCAGCACCGATTGCGATTGGCGCTGCTAGCGGACTATACTTTTTATCCCAACGATCGATAACTATGGCAAATACACCAGGCAAATTTGAGATTGAGAAGACTGAAGCTCAGTGGCGCGAAATTTTGACACCCGAACAGTTTAATGTGTTGCGGAAACACGGCACGGAGCGTCCTGGCACTAGTATCCTCGATAAAGAGTATGGCAAGGGCACTTTTGCCTGTGCTGGTTGCAATTTACCGCTATTTGTCTCAGATACCAAGTTTAATAGTGGGACTGGATGGCCGAGTTTCTACGATCCGATTCCTGGTGCGATCGATACTACTGTCGATCGGTCATTATTGATGAAGCGTACAGAAGTTCATTGTCACCGTTGTGGTGGGCATTTAGGCCATGTATTTGAAGATGGGCCTAAACCGACTGGCTTGCGCTACTGTATGAATGGTATTTCTATGAAGTTTATTTCTGCCTAACTTACCGAATCTAAAAATGCTCCAATCTTATCGATCGGAGCATTTTTAACATGCCATCTAGCGATCGCTCGCATATTTATCCAATCTTTCAACTAGTTAACAACAATTCGGTTACCCTAATTAAAAAGAATCGGCAGTACCGATCGCTAGCTCGAATCGATTGCTATCAATGACACCAAACTAATCGTCGATAACTGTTAACGATCGACTGTTTAGGTAGCTGCTGCGGATGTATCTTCGTTATCTTCCTCAGCCGAAGTACCACTAGATTGAGGGCGGTATCTCGATTTGAACATCCGACCACCAGTGGGGCGTTTTCTAAATTTCCGAGCGTATGCTTGATTACGCTCCGCCTTTTCCTTCTTCAGGTTGCGGCGTTTTGCCATATTTGCCTCTGTAAAAATAAACGATAAGTAACATTCGCCAACCCGATGGGGACTGGATTTGTTGGGGCTGTGCTAGAAATCCTTAGCTGTCTCAAACATAAAGATCGAATCTAACTATCGGCGGTTAAGCCGATCGGACGCGGCTCCAGCAGATCTTATCATACTCGATTGTTGTCGCAGACGGCAAGGCGTTATTTATTCAAAAATGAAGCGGATCGGACAATAATATTGTTAGTACAATCGATCAGACTTGATTAGCTTACACTAGGGTAAACAGCCGAGCTCTTACCCGATCTCATCGACTTACTACCTGTTAATATAGCCAGAGCAATCTAATCAGCTAATTTAGCTAAATTATTAGTCGCCAGACATCGATAATCTGCTCAGTATTCCTAGTTTATAGCATCTATGGTCGATCGCAATTCCCGAATCAAACTCTCTGCCGGGAAAATTTTTTGGCAGGAAGCAGGTGACGATCGTCGCCCCGTCATGATTTTGTTACATGGTAATTGGCATGACAGCAATCAATGGCAAGATCTATTGGATCCATTAAGCAAATATTTTCATTGTTTTGCGCTGGATTTATTAGGCTTTGGCAATTCTACGGCGATCGAACCGCCAACTTCGATCGAGATAGAAGTTAATTGTCTACATGAGTTTTTAAGTACACTTAATTTACGCCCAGTATATTTGGTAGGGCATTCATTAGGCGCGTGGATTGCTGTCAATTACACCTTAAAATACCCAGATCTCGTTCGAGGTGTGGTAGCAATTTCACCTGAAGGATTTTTCCTCACAAATTGGCGGCAGTATGGTGCGATCGCAAAATTATTGCTCGCTCATCCAGTATTATTTAAACTATGGCTAGCTGGATTGCAAACACTTACTTCTGTCAGCGATGGAGCTGCTCCGCTCGAAAAGAGACAAGCTTATTGGAAATTTTTCAAAGAATTTCCGACTACTAGAACTTTGTTATTTAGGCGACCGACGAAAGAAATTAAGCGTGAATTAGTAGCAGATAAGTTAGCTCAATTTAAAACACCAATATTAATTCTCAAGACCGATCGAGATGATGCCTCGATGGTTAAGCAAAGTGAGGCCTATGCCCGAGCTATTAATGGATCTGAATCTAAATTGATCGAATATTTAGACTCTACCTCACGGCACCCAATCCCCCTCCAAGCGATTGTCGAAATTCAAGAGTTTACCAATCGAGTTCAACGTAAAATCGATTACCTCCGGTAGGCTATGCCAACGAGAAAAATGGAGATTTGGTGATTTAAGATTGATTATTTAATAATCGATCGATGTTTAAATTCAATAATTTATGATGTTTAGGATCGATCGTTGCTAAAATACCATTGAACAATAGATATCGATCGAATCTAACTCGATCGGCTAAATATTTAGGCAAAATCGACTGTAAATATCGAGCCAATATCTCTCCATCACCCCCAGTAAAAATTGTTTTACTTTCAGGAAATAACCGCTCCCAATCACAGATAAAATCGCCGATTCCCGCACTAATTGTATGTAAAACACCACTAGCGATCGCTTCCTCTGTCTGATTACTCCACCGAGCTGGTAACTGCGACGGTATGGCGATTTCTGGTAATGCCGCTGTGCCGATTGATAGCGATCGCAACTGCAATTTCAATCCAGGCATAATTGCCCCGCCATATAAACGACGATCTCGATCGACTCCAGTAATAGTTAAAGCGGTGCCACCATCGATTACTAATGCTGGATAACCATAATTTTCTCCTGCACCTAAAATTGATAATGCTCGATCGATTCCTAAAGTTGGATAAAGATTGAGTAACGGAATATCTGCTAAAGTAATTTGGTTTACTTGAGAAAATTGTTGCCAAATTTCAGTCTGAATAGAGACAACCGAAGATAGATAAATGGGAATCCGATCGATTGTAATTTGCCGAGCTGAAATCGCTTGTTGCAAATTAGTTGGGAGTAATTCTAAGCAATCTTTTTCCTCGATCGTCCTTGACATCATTCGATCGATCCGATCAATAGTTAAATAAGCGGTGTCCCAACTAGATTGAAGTTGGGTATTTAAAAACCAAGCCCAATGATAACGGGAATTACCGATCGCTAAGGCAATCCAAATTCGATCGCTCATTTGTTGACGTAGCCTCCGTGCAAAACGATCTTACAATCGATTATCCAGGAATTTGTGCCTTAATTGACGCGATCGAGGCGATTTTCTTCACCCAGCAAATCATCAACTAACGATCGCATTAAACGTTGAAAAGGCAGTGGATCGTCTAATCCGCGCGCTAGCACTAATGCACCTTGAATCCGTAAGATTGCATCTTCGGCATGACATCGGGCTAAATCAGCGTCGTACCCAGCTTCTGCGAGGACATGAGTGAGTGCATCGATCCATTGCAATAATGCCGATTTAATTTGGTGATGAAACAGATCGTCACTCGATTGTCCTAATGCCAATACCGCCCACAAACAGGAGTTTTGCCCTCGATCGAAGAAATTATTTACTTCATCGCACATCATTTGGATTTTATCAATCGGCTTTGCTCCGCCGCGCAAATGTTGCAAAATACTAGTCTCCAGCCAGCTATCGACTCGATCGAGTGCTGCTGCTGCCATCTCTGCTTTGCCACCAGGAAAGTAATAATACAGGTTCGTTTTCCCTAAGCCTGTCTCCTTGGCAATGCAAGCTAGACTAGCCCCATCATAGCCATATAACCGAAATACATCCACTAATTGACTTACTAGCTGTTCTCTAGACATCGATCGCCTGATTAACTATATATTTGACATTTTAACGAACGTTCGATAATCTTAGTTTAACGAACGTTCAGTAAGTATTATTCGATTATGTCTCCAAAAATTGCTGGTTTCCGGTTGGGTATCTATGTTTTTAAAGATGCTGAAGTCATCGACTACGCGGCTCCCTATGGGGTATTTTCGGTGGCGCGACGATTCGATCCAGAGTTAGATGTCTTCCTGATTGCCGAAAATCTGCGTCCAGTCCAAACCCAAGCAGGCTTGACTGTACTACCTAACTATGGATTTAGCGATCGACCAG
>JBJOOY010000335.1:0-3159 GCA_046051065.1 Cyanobacteriota bacterium | reverse complement strand
TTATGTTGTAATTCTTCCCTTTCCAGCCAAGCAGAATTTTGAACCTTCGGCTCTCGATCCTGAAGAAGCAATTTTGACTATTAAACGTAACGATCGCCTAGTTGCCGTAGAATCATCCTTAAACAAGTACTGTCATCAATCAAATGCGATCGCATTTGATAATATTAAGTTAAATCATGGTTTAAACCAACTAGCGACTATTCCCCAACAATATGATGCAGGGATGAATTTATTAGCTAGTCAGCCTGAAAATATTTTGCCAGCGGAAATTTTTCACTCTAATTCACGTTTTGATTTCTATCGTCTTGATGGAGAGCTTCATCGTTTGGTTACCTGTAATTAAAGGTAATGCTGGATGATTAAGGCTTTAATTAGGGAGAATGTTTTTAAGTCTAGTTTTTGAATATGTTTGAATATCACGGATGGGCAACACTTCGCACCGATATTTTGGATGAATATGGGGACGAAGATGAAGATGCATTGCAGAGCATTTTGAGTGAATTGCGTCAATACATCACAACTTTATCAATCAACGGAGCAATCCATATTGAGCAACGCAATATGCTTTATGCTCTGAGTATTTTTGGGCTTAACAATCATAGACAGCAACCCGTAATTGACTTATTCGGTTGGCTGGCACAAAACGCACGCGGTTCGTATGGTTTGCTTTATATTCAAGATAATGAAGACTTCAATAGAGGCAGCGACTACACAAATCAATTTCGGGTATGGAGATTAGCGTTAGGTCAGTTAGAAGAACTGGATGACCAATTTCTGTCGCCATACATTCCAACAGTAGAACTTCCATCTTGAGGCAAAAATGATAAATCAGCAGGCTAACCATACTCTGCACGCGACCTTGTGTACAACTTTGTTCTTTTCTTAATTCGCTTCTGCTGGTGGGTGATGGGGATCGTTAACCATTGTTATAAGATTGATCGCTCTACTCGAATTTAGATTAGCTTACGCTATCCGCTTGGCGATCGCACTTTTGTAAGAACAGTTTATGGTGGGATGCGATCGCTAAATAAACCGTGAACCTTTTTACTAGGCTTTCAGGGTTTGAGCAGCAATTAACTCGCGTAACCAGATATGCATTGGCTCATGCTGACGACGCTTATGCCAAACCTGAATATAGTTAAACTCATCAAGTTCAACAGGAGGGTCAAGCACAGACAGATTAGCAAACCCAGCAAATAACATTGCCAAGCGTCGCGGCAGCGTTAGGATCAAATCAGTCTTCGCCACAATCAAGGGAGCTGATAAGAAGTGGGGTAGTCGTAGCAGAATTCTACGTCTCACACCCAACTCTTCTAACACTTCATCGATATAGCCCATACGAGAATTTGTAACTGTAATGAGTGCGTGTGACCAAGCAAGGAATGCCTCAATGGTGAATTCCGATTGTGTAACAGGATGGTCAGCCCGAACGATCGAAACAAAGTCTTCTACAAACAACTGCTGAAAATCAAATTCGCTGGAATCAGGTGGATTTTGACCGCCTAATGCTAAGTCAATTGCCCCATTCCTAAGTTGCTCTAACGTGTCCTCCCCCCAATGATGACACTCGATATCCAAATGCGGAGCTTCTTCAGCAACGCGCTTTAATACTGTGGGGAGAATCACAACGGTTGCATAGTCTGTTGCAACTATCTGAATTTTACCCTGTGCTGTCTTGGGATCAAATGTTGGTGTTTGAATTAGTTGCCTAATATTTGACAAGATTTGCCGCAATGGCTCTAGTAGATTTTCAGCGCGAGGTGTAGGAATCATGCCTTGGGATGTGCGGACTAGCAGTGGATCGTCGAACAGTTTGCGTAATCGATTCAGTGCGTGGCTAGTAGCAGATTGGCTGAGTCCAAGTGTTTCCCCTGCACGAGTGACACTACGTTCTTCCAACAAAGCGTGCAGTGTGATTAAGAGATTGAGGTCTAACCGAGCTAAATCAATTTCATACATGATTTATATTTATAATATGCATTTGACAGATAATAGTACCTCAACTTATCATTACAAAAACTACAAATAGTATCGATAAGTAGAAGTATTAAGTAGTAAGGGAGGTATTCGTGTCTAATGTTCTAGATGGAAAAGTTGCAATTATCACAGGTGCATCTGCTAATCTAGGGAAGCTGTTTGCGGAAGCACTTGCAGCCGACGGGGCGAAAGTTGTTGTTCATTACAACAGCTTATCGAAGCAAGACGAAGCAAAAAAAGTTGCTCAAGGCATCACTGAGAAAGGTGGACAAGCTATTACTCACCAAGGTGATTTGACCCAGGTGAATGAGGTGAAAAGACTAGTTGACGCAACATTTGAACATTTCGGTCAGTGGGACATTCTCGTGAACACTGCGGGGATGATTGTTCGTAAGGCGATCGCTGAATTCACAGAGGAGGAGTTCGACCGATTATTTGAAATCAATGCAAAGGTTCCATTCTTCCTGATGCGGGAAGCGAGTAATCGGATGGCGGATCATGGACGAATTCTCAACATGATTACAACTGTAGTAGCTGTTACTGCGCCTACTTATGGTGGCTATGCAGGTAGCAAAAGTCCCGTCGAACACTTCACCAAATCCCTTGCCAAGGAGATTGGTGGACGCGGAATCACGGTCAATTGTGTTGCTCCAGGCCCCCTAAAAACATCCTTCTTTTATCCCGCTGAGACAGAAGAGAATATTGCTTGGCTAAAAAGTATGAGTATTAACGGTGATATTGGTGAGCCGACAGATATTGTACCCGTGATACGCTTTCTCGCCTCTCCAGAAGCCAAGTGGATCACCGCACAGACTATCTATGCCAATGGTGGTCTGGTTGCTACCGCAAGCTAGTTGAATTAGCCCTTCTTCCATTTAAGTTATTAATAGATGGCGATCGCAGCGCGTTTTGGAAATCTACTTTCGTACCTTCTAATTTTTCTTCGATAGGTTGAAGGCATGAAGATCCTATCAAAAACTGGATGATAAAATGATGTTATGACAAATGATGAACTGCGGTCAGAATATGACTTAAAGAGTCTGCGGGTTAGAAGATTGGGATCTGGACGAAAAAGCTTTGGTGAAACAATGGTGCGTTTAGAACCTGATGTTGCAGTCATGTTTCCTAATGCTGATGCTGTCAATGAGGCTCTACGATTTCTGATTAGAGTTATGCATGATA
>JBJOOY010000334.1:0-2862 GCA_046051065.1 Cyanobacteriota bacterium | reverse complement strand
TGTTTTCAGCTTGGCGTGGAGTTAT
Organism: Cyanobacteriota bacterium; assembly: GCA_046051065.1. Lineage (GTDB taxonomy): Bacteria > Cyanobacteriota > Cyanobacteriia > Cyanobacteriales > Chamaesiphonaceae > Chamaesiphon. The sequence continues at coordinate 2,837 of JBJOOY010000334.1, read as the reverse complement.
TAATTTTTGTTGGACTAATTCCCTTTCTGCCAGGGGAAGATTGCTAATCAGTTGGACGATTGAGTCTACTAAATGAGTATTCATAAGATAGGGACGATCGGGAATTGAGTGTTATTATAGCTTGAGTTTCGATCAAATCGAACCTAAGATTGAGGAATGCAATGCAGATTTACACGATCGGTAGCAAGCACAAATTTCAGTAGCAATAGTTTGAAATTTATCAGTAAAGCAGTCAAAGTTACGTTTGTGTTAAATTAGCTAAGAGCGTGCAGAGGTATGATTAATTTTGTCTAAATCTGACTTAAAAGGTCGTGTTGCCCTCGTTACAGGTGTGAGTCGGCGGAAAGGAATTGGCTTTGCGATCGCGCAAAGATTAGCAATCTTGGGTGCAGACGTATTCATTCACTCTTTTTCGCCTTATGATGCCGATCGAGAATGGGGCGCCGATCCTGATGGTATTGAGGGATTAATCGCCACACTTCAGGAGTATGGTACTCGGATCGCACATGCCCAAGGAGATTTCCTCGATCCGGCTGTGCCTAGTCAAATCGTCGATGCTGCGGTTGAAACCTTTGGACACATCGATATTTCGATCGCGAATCATACTTACAGCACGATGGGGAATTTAGAAGAACTCACTGCAACAGAAATTGATACGCATTTACAAATTAATGTGCGCGGAACGTTATTGTTAGTCCAAGCATTTGCAGCTCAACATCGCAACCCTACTGGTGGTCGAGTTGTGCTCTTAACTTCTGGTCAACATCTCAATCCCATGCCAGGCGAACTGTCATACATCGCATCGAAAGGTGCTTTGCATCAACTCACACTGAGTTTATCGGCGCATCTAATTAGGCGCGGGATTACCGTGAATGCCGTAAATCCTGGTGCAACCGACACAGGTTGGGCGAGTGGCGAGCTATATGAATCAATTCGAGCCTTAAATCCTCAAGGGCGTTGGGGACAACCGGGAGATGCCGCTCGTTTAATCGGTTGGCTGGCGACGGATGATGCACAGTGGATAACTGGACAAGTGCTCAACTCGTCAGGTGGTGGAGTTTGATGGCGGGAATAGAATGCGAAGGGCATCGCTAGCCACTAGCCACTTCGATCGCGAGCATGTACCGCACAAACTAAGGGAATTGCTATAACACCTTAAATTTTATATATTAAGATGGATCTGTTTGAACGATACGAAGTAATCCCGCTAGTGACGACTGAACTAGCTGGAACATATCAACCTTGGGCACTCGATTATTTTTCCAACCCAGAAATTGTCCCAGTTCCTTATGTTGATATCACCGTTCAACTCGATATCTCTATTGCAGTTGCGATTTGGCAGGAAAAGTTATCAAAGGGCGAAGGAACTTTCACCGCATGGCTGACTTGGAACCTAATCCAAGCGCTCAAAGAGTTTGCTTGTTTTCAGTGGCGGTACATTGATGGTCAATGGTTTGAGGTGCAAAATCCGCCCCTGTTTTCCCCGATCGCTGTAGATCGAGCCGATCGCTTTGTCAATCTAGTGCTTGAGAATCCTGTTAAAATGACCTGGCCAGAATTTGCACAGGCTTGGATGGGGTTGAAGCAGACAATCCAATCGGGAACCACTTTTGAGCAGACTGATGCTGCTGTATTCGGGTTTAGTCATTTCATTGGAAATTTACCTCATCTACATTTTACTAGCCTTGTTCTCCATCAGTCAGATAGTTTTTGTCAGCATTTTTTCTACTTTGGCGCACGACGCTGCGATCCACAAGGCGTGACTCTGATGCCTCTGGCTGCCAAACTTCATCATAGTTCTGCCGATCCCTATGTGTTCGATCTTCTGCTTAAAAACTATCTTCAACGCTTGCAATGTGATTAAAATACCATCCGCTCAACTTTAATGTTTGTCTGCTTCGTGTACTGACGATCTAGTTATCCTTTATTTCGTGAGGATAACAATATGTGGTACGTAGTTCGATCGATCTGATGTACAAAAATGACTAAACTGTTTAATCCGTAAATCTCTTTTCACAGGTAAAACTATGACAGATACTCACGGAAATATCTTTGCACAGCTTCCCGATCTATTACCCGAAGAAATCTTTCAGCAATTCATACAGGGCAAAGAATTTAAACTCGAGCGGATCGTTTCCAAAGGTCATGCAACACCCGCTGATTACTGGTACGACCAATCACAACATGAGTGGGTTATTCTCTTATCCGGCTCCGCAGGTTTGCGCTTTGAAGGCGAAGAAAATCTCCGAGAATTGCAGCCTGGAGACTTTGTGAATATCCCCGCTCATCAACGACACAGAGTCGAATGGACAGATCCCGATCGGATCACCGTTTGGCTAGCACTTCACTACTCAACGTCATCAAATTTTAGTTGAATCCTCACTTTCGATCTCGATCTCTGACAGTAAGCTTTCGAGTTTCGCACTCTCTAACATCATCGATCCCAATTTTTGCCGAACTAGCTCAATCATCAAATAAATGCTTTTGATTATTGTATGCATATTGCATTAATTAAGTTGAATAAAATATTTATATGCATATATGTATTTTACATACATTTAATTAAAATAGCTTCGTTTAAAATATAATAATATGGCTGCTGATTGATTATGGCTTCGATTAGCGGAGGTAACCGGATGAGAGATGAGGTGATGGCATCTGCATACCAAGAACTCCGCCGGAATCTAGCGCAAGAACTCCTAGAACGGATTAAAAGCTGCTCTCCTGCTTTCTTCGAGCGACTAGTCATCGAACTGCTTGTCAAGATGGGTTATGGTGGCTCTCTGGCTGATGCGGGTAAGGCGATCGGGAGTACAGGAGATGAAGGAATCGACGGA
>JBJOOY010000333.1:0-6034 GCA_046051065.1 Cyanobacteriota bacterium | reverse complement strand
CGCGAGGGCTTTGCTACAATGAGCGCGAAAATCGGGATTATCTTTAATAAACTTGTGAAAGTTCACTGTATCCCCGTCCTCACTGAAATATGGTTCGAGATCCAATCGATCCAGCTCCGCCATTAAATGCGATTCTAAATCTCGATCAAAACTCTCCCGCAAATCGCCAGGTGCGATCGCATCGACGATCGTTTTCAGCCAAGCCGCAAAGTGACGAGTTTTTTCGCGATATTGCGTTGCTAAAAAAATGCCTTGATAATGTTGCTCGAAGCTTTTAGAAGCATCTTTAATCCGAAAGATCTTGCCCTGAATATTCATCAGAGCATTGTGTTCCTCGAATACTGTAATAAACTTACACAGCTTATCTGCCAAGCCCAGCTCATGGACATAATGCAGCGTATGTTGGTGATCCTTGTGAATCCGCATCGCACCGAGTTCGCCATAGGGCGCATCAGTTCCAGACCCAAATCGATACGTCCACACCCGACCGCCAATGCGAGAACTACCTTCGAGCAATTCGACCTGATGACCCAATTTTTCGAGTTCGTAAGCTGCGACCAAACCTGCAATTCCAGCACCCAGAATAGTTATTTTTTTGGGTTGCTGATTTGCGATTCGACAATCATCTAGCATCTTGTTGGTATTCATAATAGTTTAAAATTGAATACTATCGATCGCAGTTTGCACATCCTTATCCCCGCGTCCCGAACAGTTAATGACAATTTTGGGACTTCCTGATAATTGAGGACAAAGTGTTTCTAAATACGCGATCGCATGAGCCGTTTCTAAAGCCGGAATAATCCCTTCTAATTGTGAAAGTTGTTGAAATGCAGCCAGAGCTTGCTCATCGGTCACACTATAATATTCAGCCCGTCCCAGATCTTTTAAATAACTGTGTTCTGGGCCGACTCCGGGATAATCTAACCCGGCACTAATTGAATGAGCTTCAATAATTTGCCCTTCGTCATCTTGCAGCACATAACTCATTGCGCCATGCAATACGCCGATTTTTCCATAGGTAAGTGTCGCTGCATGTTGATCTGTATCCAATCCTTTACCAGCAGCTTCAACGCCAATTAAACGCACATTTGGTTCAGTCAAGAATTCGTGGAATAATCCCACGGCGTTCGAGCCACCACCGACACAAGCCAGTAGAATATCTGGTAAGCCGCCCCATTTTTCGAGACACTGGGCGCGAGTTTCCTTGCCGATAATTGCTTGAAAATTCCGCACGATCGTCGGATAGGGATGCGGGCCTGCCGCAGAGCCTAAAATATAGTAAGTTGTCTCGACATTTGTCACCCAATCGCGAATCGCTTCCGAAGTGGCATCTTTGAGGGTGCCCGTTCCCGACGACACTGGGCGCACTTCAGCTCCCATTAATTTCATCCGAAAGACGTTCAAAGATTGACGTTGAATATCCTGAACTCCCATGTAAATGATGCACTCCAAGCCAAATAAAGCGCAAACAGTAGCCGTCGCCACGCCATGCTGTCCGGCTCCGGTTTCCGCGATAATTCTCCGTTTGCCCATCCGTTTGGCGAGGAGGGCTTGACCGAGGGCATTGTTAATTTTGTGGGCACCCGTATGGTTTAAGTCTTCTCGTTTGAGATAAATTTGGGCACCACTGCCATCCGCTTTGGCATAATGCGCGGTTAAGCGTTCGGCAAAATATAAGGGCGTAGCACGACCGACATAATCCTTGAGTAAATGGTTTAACTCGGCCTGAAAGCTGGGTTCGTTCAGATATTGTTGGTGAACCCGATCTAACTCCTCCAAGGCAGGCATCAGGGTTTCGGGGACATATTGACCGCCAAATCGTCCAAATCGACCGAGCTTGTCGGGTTGCTGGACTTCGATAAACATTGGAGCGGGAGCTTTGCTAATCATGGTGTGAAGAGTAAATTATTGCGAATAAATAATCCAAGTTGTTGCCTAACTGAGTGTCAGCGATTGAAATCGCTGCTTGTGATGCAAAGTCCGCGAAGGCGGACTGATTAACTGTGAGCTTCTCCTGTCGGATCATCTGAACCGACATAAATGTCGTCTAATTGATGAAAGAAACCTTGGTTTGATGAAAGAAACCTTGTTTGGGTGTGTTGGGTTTCGCTTTGCTCTACCCAACCTACAGATCCACGAACCCAACCAATAAACCCCCACCTACAAATCGATTCCCGTTGCGGAGCTAATGCGTATCGCCAGAGGCGAGGCTCCGCCAACGCGTAGCGTCTCGTAGCGAAGCGTCTCCGAAAGGAGAAGAGAAGCGCGCCCCGATGATCACAGATCGAACCTTGTGCAGGGGAGTTTGAGGGGCGGCACCCCGCCTCCTCAACGGGGGGTCTGGAGATCCGGGTTCTCTAGCACCAGTAACTTACAACTAAGCACCCTCCAAAATTCAATCGGTAAGAGCCGCTTGAAACGCACAACACAAATCTTCGAGTGCCATCAACCCTTCCTCCGGCGTGCCACTAGCCAAAGCATTGACACAAGCACTGCCGACAATGATGGCATTAGCCCCCCATTCCTTCATTTGCGCTACTTGTTTGGGGTCAGAAATTCCAAACCCAATCCCGATCGGTTTATCGGTAACTTGGCGAATTTGTTGCACTAAGGGATAAACCTGTTGAGAGACTTGAGTCCGCATCCCCGTTACTCCAGTCACGCTGACAAGATAGATAAAGCCGCTCGAAGCAGTAGCAATTTTTTTAATTCGATCGGGTGAACTAGTGGGAGCAACGAGTAATGTCACTTCGATCCCGACTTTTGCTGCCGCGTCGAGTAGTAATTGGGATTCTTCTAAGGGTAGATCGGGCACGATTAAGCCCCGAACTCCGGCTGCGGCAATTTGGTTTAAAAAGCACTCAATCCCCCGACTTAAAATGGGATTGTAATAAGTAAACAAAATCAACGGCGCATTCAATTGGGGAGTCACGTCGGCGAGCATTGCTAAAATGGCGTCAAACGTAATTCCGCGTTGTAAGGCACGCGTGGCCGAAGCTTGAATGATTGGCCCATCCGCCAATGGATCGGAGTAAGGAATCCCTAATTCGATCGCACTCGCGCCACATCGATCTAACACCTTTAGGGCGCGCGCCGTAGTCTCTAGATCCGGATCTCCTGCCATAATAAATGGAATTAAGCCACAGGAATTAAGAGGATTTTTCGTTAGTTTTAACGATTCAAAACGATGAGAAACTGAGGCAGTCATAATTATTTAGTTCGATAGAAGATTACTGGCTACTCGCTCGAATTTAGAGTTCGATCTACAAGTAGAAAATTGTGCCCGCTGTCCACTATTCAACCCGAGTTGCTACCTATAACCCCAGCGGTTTCAATCGTAGGCATTCTATGGGTCAACTATTTAACGATCGCCAGTCATTAAACAGTGAACCGCTCGTTCGATATCTGGTTGTTTCATCAAAGCTTCTCCCACCAAAACCGTATCTACACCCCACGAGACTACTCGATCTAACTGCGCTCGATCGCGCAATCCCGACTCACTAATCGCTGTAATCCCTCGGTATTGGAGGATATTACTGCGGCGAGCTAATAAAGTTTGAGTTGTGGTTAAATCGACATTAAAAGTTGCTAGATTGCGGTTATTAATACCAACTAAACGTAAAGAGGGTAATAACAACATCCGATCGAGTTCAGCTAAATTATGCACCTCGACTAAGGCTTCCATCCCTAACTCTTGAATTAAACAGAGCAGTTCGCCTAATTTTTCCACACTCAGCATCGATGCAATTAATAAAACGGCATCGGCACCTGCCAACCGCGCGAGATAAATTTGAATGGGATCGATAATGAACTCTTTACATAACAGCGGCAGATCGACCGCTTGCCGAATCCGATGTAAATTTTCAAAACTGCCTTGGAAAAAATGGGTATCTGTGAGGACAGATAGACAAGTTGCGCCAGCACGTTGGTAAGCTTGCGCGATCGCCACTGGATCGAAATCTGCCCGAATAATGCCGCGACTAGGTGATGCTTTTTTTACTTCAGCAATTAAACTGGGCTGTTGGTTACTTTGCTGTAAAGCTTGCTGGAAATTATGACAAGGACTGGCTTTTTTAGTTTGCTTTTGAAGATCTTTGAGATCGTAATGCTGTTGTAATTGCACTACTTCTTCTTGCTTATAGCGAAAGATTTCTTCCAGAAAATTAGGCGATCGAACGGATTTCAACATCATTTTTGCTTTTCTTAGTTTCTGGATAATTCTGGAATATATTTATAACTTGTTAAAGTTTTAACTTCCTTAAATACCACCGGGTTGGTATAAGTATCGACGACATTTTTAATAATGCCCATACCGACATCTCCCGTCAGTGTCATAATCGATTCAGGATGAAATTGAACTCCTGCAATCGGTAAATTTTGATGTTCGATCGCCATAATCGTGCCATCTTCAGTAACTGCCGTGACTTGCAGTTGTGAGGGCAAATACTCGGGAATCGCATATAAAGAATGGTAACGACCTGCATCAAAACCAGTAGGTAATCCTTGGAATAAGACTGACTCAGGAGCAGTAATCTGAATTCGAGAGGGCTTACCATGTTGAGGATAATCGAGAACTCCTAACTCTCCGCCGTAAGCTTCGACAATACTCTGTAATCCTAAGCACACACCGAAAATCGGAATTTGTCGTTTCACACAAGCTTGAATCGTTGCAGTGATGCCAAACCCGCTTGGTTTACCTGGACCGGGTGACAATACCACTAAATCTGGCTGAAGCCTGTCGAAAACTTGCTCGCTAAAACCATGCCGCAAGGTCGTTACCGTGACACCGCACTGACGAAGATAATTAGCCAAGGTGTGAACGAAAGAATCTTCATAATCGATTAACAGCACTCGTCGATGAACGCGGGTAATAGCAGGATGATGTTCGACAATACTGTGCAAATCTTTTATGACTGGACGATGTTCGACCACCGCATGCAGATTTTTTTGAGCGGATGAAACTTTAGCAGATTTGAGCGTTTGGAATGCCGCTGCCCCTTTTAATAAGGTTTCCGCTTCTTCTGCTGCGGGAATAGAATCATACAGAAGTGTTGCGCCGACGCGAACTCGAGCGATCGAATCTTTTAACTCCACAGTTCGCAAGATTAACCCTGTATTCAAATCCCCTTTAAAGGTCAAATAACCGACAGCTCCGCCATACCAATTTCGCGCACTGCGTTCGTGCTGTTCGAGAAATTCCATCGCGGCTTTTTTGGGTGCGCCAGTGACGGTAACTGCCCATAAATGGGATAAAAAGGCATCAATAGCATCAAATTCAGGGCGTAATAATCCTTCAACGTGATCGACTGTGTGAATTAAATGACTGTATAATTCAATCTGCCGACGACTGAGTACTTTCACGGAACCAGGCTCACAAATTCGCGATTTATCATTCCGATCGACATCAGTACACATGGTTAACTCAGATTCATCTTTGCGCGAATTGAGTAACTCTAAAATATTTGTCGCATCTTCGATCGAGTTGCTACCGCGCCGAATCGTACCACTAATCGGACAGGTTTCGACGCGGCGATCTTCTACTCGCACGAACATTTCTGGCGAAGCACCGACGATATATTCTCCCCCTAAATTGAAGATAAAACTGAAGGGACTGGGATTGATTTGTTGTAAAGTCTCAAACAGAGCGACGGGAGGAAGATCGCAACTTTCAAAAAAACTTTGACTGGTAACTACCTCGAATAAATCCCCGCGCCGAAAATAATCTAAGGCTGTTTCTACTTTAGCGGCATATTCTCCAGGGGCATGGTCGGCGGTTTTGGTCAAGGCTAACTGTTGGCCTCGATAGTCGATAAATTCCCCTGTTCGTGGCAGGTTTCGATTAGTCTGGCCATCGATTTCAAAATCGTACTGTAACTGAAAAGCCTGTTGTCGCTGATAATCAACGATCGTCAATTCATCGGGAAGATATAATACTAAATCCCGTGAATCAGTCGATCGTGGCAGTTTTTTAGTCATTTTCTCAAATTGAAAGACTAAATCGTAGCCAAATGCACCATATAACCCTAAATACTCA
>JBJOOY010000332.1:0-4493 GCA_046051065.1 Cyanobacteriota bacterium | reverse complement strand
AAGCAATTTATTATCCGCCACTTTTTCGATGCTAATCACCATACCCTAATCGATCCTCATCCCCGCTATTGCGAGTTGTATTATCAGCGATCGGAACATGGCGAACCTTGGTGTTTGGAGCATTGGATCGATCGAGATTATGGCGACGTACTCGCATGGCACAATCTCGCTTGGTTCGATCCGCTGTTCTGGGAAGATCCAGAAATCGCTCAGTGGTTGGAACAAGACCATGATTTCAGTTTGAGCGATCGCCAACGGATTTATTCCAAGCAGCGCGACATTTTACGCCAGATCGTGCCCAAGCATCGTCAGATGCAGGAAACTGGACAGTTAGAAGTAACCACTACACCCTACACTCATCCGATTTTACCCCTGTTGGCAGATACCAATGGCGGACGGGTAGCAATTCCAGATATGACCTTACCCGAACAGCGATTTAGTTGGGCGGAAGATATTCCGCGCCATCTGAGCAAAGCGTGGGACATGTATAAGGATCGGTTTGGTTGCATCCCTCGGGGATTGTGGCCGTCAGAACAAGCTGTAAGTCCTGAAATGTTACCCTATGTGGCGCAGCAGGGTTTCAAATGGTTGTGTACCGATGAGTCAATTTTAGGCAGTACGCTCGGACATTTTTTCCATCGGGATGGGAGCGGAAATATTTTAGAACCGGAATTATTATACCGTCCTTATAAAGTGAGTACGCCAGATGGCGACCTAGCGATGGTCTTCCGCGATCGACGGTTGTCGGATCTGATCGGCTTTACCTATAGTGGGATGCCCTCAACCGCCGCAGCAGACGATTTAGTCGGACACTTACATGCGATCTCTCGATCGCTAATTGAGACAGAGGGACATGGCGGTAGTAGTCTAGAACAACCCTGGTTAGTGACGATCGCCCTAGATGGCGAAAACTGCTGGGAACACTATCAACTCGATGGTAAACCCTTCCTCGAACATCTCTATCAAACTCTGAGTGATGATGATGCGATCAAACTCGTCACCGTCTCCGAATTTACGGATGCATTCCCCCCGACGGCCAGTTTCCCCGCACCCTCACTCCACACAGGTTCATGGGTAGATGGCAGTTTGACCACTTGGATCGGCGATCCGGCGAAAAATCGGGCTTGGGATCTGCTGACTGCTGCTAGACAAGTATTAGCCAATCATCCAGAAGCTACCGAAACTGTTAACCCGGCTGCCTGGGAAGCCCTCTATGCCGCCGAAGGTTCAGATTGGTTCTGGTGGTTTGGCGAAGGACATTCTTCCAATCAGGATGCGATGTTCGACCAACTGTTCCGCGAACATGTTATCGCCTTATATGAAGCTTTAAACGAGCCTGTACCGCCGGAATTGAGACAACCTGTCGAATCTCACGAACGCCGGACTACTTACCGTCCAGAGTGCTTTATTAACCCAGTTATTGATGGGAGTGGGGACGAACAAGATTGGAATTCTGCCGGACGCTTAGAAGTCGGTGGTGCGAGTGGGACGATGCACCAGAGTAGTGTAATTCAGCGGATATTCTATGGGGTAGATCACCTGAATTTCTATCTGCGGCTCGACTTTGCTGCCGGAGTGAAGCCAGGATTTGAGATTCCCAATGAGTTAAATTTGATTTGGTTTTATCCTAAAGAAATTACGCATAATAGCCCGATTCCTTTGGCGGAATTACCCCGTCAATCGCCAACAAATTATCGGTTTCATCACCGCTTGTTAATCGATTTAACAACTAAAAATAGCTGGTTACATGAAGCGATGGATTACGATCGATGGGAGTCTCGATCGAGTAACGCTCAAGTCGCTTTCGATAAGTGCCTAGAAATAGCCGTCCCTTGGAAAGATCTAACTCTAGAACTAGATTACGGGTTACAAATGGTGTTGATGTTCTCTGATTGTGGTCGTTATCGCAGTCACTTGCCAGAACAGGGTTGGATTACATTTCAAGTGCCTTAGTGACGATAATTAAAGTGAGTTCGGGCTTAGGATATCTGCTCCGCTCCTTTACCGCCAACGATTGAAATCGTGGCTCATATTGCAAAGTCCGCGCAGGCGGACTTCGTATTGTCTAGCCCCGATTTTAATCGGCGGTCGTTCTAGAAGCCATTAAGTGTAGATCCTTATCCCAAATTCCCTAATTCCCCTAAACCTGAACATCCATCAACTCCGGCATACTTCGATCGATCTGATTCAACGCCGCCGCCATAAAGCCTTTGAACAATGGATGGGGTAGACTCGGGCTAGATTGAAACTCGGGGTGAAATTGAGTAGCGAGAAAGAACGGATGCTCGGGCAGTTCGATAATTTCAACTAAGCGCGTATCGGGAGAGGTACCACTGATGAGATAACCACTTTTGAGGAACAGATCGCGGTAGGCATTATTAAATTCGTAGCGATGGCGATGACGCTCGTAGATGACTACTTGCTCGTAGAGTTTATGGGCGAGAGTGTTTTCTACCAACCGACAGGCATATAAGCCCAACCGCATCGTACCGCCGAGATCTACAACATCCTGCTGTTCGGGCAAGAGATCGATCACTGGATTGGGGGTTTCGGGATCGAATTCTGAACTATGAGCGCGATTGAGTTTAGCAACATTTTGTGCCCATTCGATCGTTGCGACTTGCATCCCCAGGCACAAACCGAGGAAGGGGATCTGATGCTCGCGGGCGTACTTAGTGGCGGCAATTTTGCCCTCTACACCACGAATACCGAATCCACCAGGGATGAGTACCCCTTGCACATCAGAGAGGTGTGCTGCGGCACCTTGACTCTCTAGATCTTCAGAATTAACCCATTTAATCTCTAGTTTAGCGCCGATGGAGATCGAACCGTGTCTGAGTGCTTCAACTACGGATAAATAAGCATCGCCCAGTTGGGTATATTTGCCCACCAGTGCAATTTTCACCTCTTGAGTGGATGTCTGCATCCGCTCCACTAAATTTTGCCACTGAGTCAAATCCGGAGTACGTTGTTCGAGTTGGAGTAACTCGATCGCTTGAAAGGCGAGTCCTTCCCGTTCCATAATCAAGGGGACTTCATAGATACTGCTGGCATCGGGGCAATTAATTACCGCTTCGACTGGCACATCGCAAAATTCTGCTAGCTTTTCTTTAATTCCTTGTGGCAAGGGCTGAACACTACGGCAGACTAAAATATTCGGTTGAATGCCGATCGATCTTAATTCTTTCACCGAATGTTGCGTCGGCTTAGTTTTCATTTCCCCCGCAGTAGAAATCCACGGCACGAGCGTAACATGCATATACAATACATTGCGTCGGCCTACTACCTTGCGAAATTGGCGAATCGCCTCCAGAAATGGGAGTGATTCGATATCCCCCACCGTACCGCCAATTTCAATGATCGCGACATCAGGATTAGTATTTTTAGCGACGCGCTCGATCCGTTCTTTGATCTCGTTAGTAATATGCGGAATTACCTGAACGGTACCGCCCTGATAGTCGCCTCGGCGTTCTTTATTAATCACCGCTTGATAAATAGAGCCAGTCGTGACACTATTCAGTCGCGACATCGATGTGTCGGTAAATCGCTCGTAGTGTCCTAAATCTAAATCTGTCTCCGCGCCATCTTTGGTGACGAATACTTCACCATGCTGGAATGGACTCATGGTGCCAGGATCGACATTAATATAAGGATCGAGCTTGAGAATCGAAACCGAATAATTGCGAGATTTTAATAGTCGCCCCAAACTCGCCGCGACAATCCCCTTGCCAATACTCGAAACTACGCCACCAGTGACGAATACAAACTTAGTCATGTTGCTTATGCCGTTCGACTAGATCATTGTTGCACAGGTTTGGTTTGGGTGGGAGTGTTTGAATTATGAATTACAAAGAGACGCTTTGCGGTTACTGTGCTACTTACTCGCCAGCATGCCTGTCACCACACTTTGTTTCATCACAAGAAACGGTAATTTGACCGATCGCTGCTTTAGCATCATATTTTTGCGTCTTGAGAAAATTTTCGTTACTTTCAGGGTATTCTCCCGCAAAATCCCGAGACTTTTCTGCTTTAGGTCGAAATGCTAAACCATTTGGATGTTTACTAAAGTTAATAAACTCACGCGACTCATCTTCTTTACTGAGCGATAGAGTTGCCCTACCATAAACTGAAGCAGCCTGACCGATCGGCGTACCTGGACCAACACCTTTTGCAGTGCGGTATACAGGATTATCGGTCATTAAATGTTGAATCCGATCTCCGTCAGAAAAGTTAGTTCCGGCTGGATAAGGAATATAGTATTGTACTGTTCCTGCTTTCGTTACAGCGATCGCATCAAAACCCTCGACAAATCCAGTTTTAATTGGAAACTCAAACCCCGATCCGATGTTCTGTTTGAGTTCTTTAAGACTCATCCCAATTTTGGCAGCACCGATCCCATTGGGAGTGATTTCCTGAGCGAGATCTTTTGGGAGCTTGAGCTTGGAAATTGGCTCGGTTTTAGCACTGATTTTGGTTTTAGGAATTTCGACAGG
>JBJOOY010000331.1:0-8014 GCA_046051065.1 Cyanobacteriota bacterium | reverse complement strand
TAATCCTCAACTCGATCGTCAAGCACGCGATCGTCAGACACCTCCAAGTGATGTCGTCACACAAATGTTAGCAGCATTACGTCAACCGCTCGATCCGATCGCGGCAAAGGTTTGGCTGGGTTTGATTCTGGGAGAGGCGACAGATACCAATGATACTCACCCCTGTCTGCGCGATCGATTGATGGCCCTTGGCTATTCTAACCCGATTTCCTGGACACCTCAACCGATTCCCCGCACTGCCGCCGAGCACTTTTTTGGCGATCGATTAATAGATTTAGCCGCAGAACTAGATCTTCAATGGGTTGAAAACCATCAAGCCACCTGGTTGCGTCAATATCAGCAAGCACAGTACCAACGCGAATATTTAGACACCCTCAACCGCCAAGCGACAACAGATTGTTTGACTCTGAGTGAAGCTACCAGTCAAGCTGAGCTGACTAGTGAATTTCATGGTACTCTATTAGCCTTACCATTATGGCAACAAATCCTCGCTCAAAATCCTCGCTATCCACAAGCAAATTATCAAGTTGGTAAAATTCTGCTCGATCGAGGTGATGTTCGTGGTTGTACTTATTTAGAACAAGCGATCGCTCTAGATTCTGAGTTAGTTATACCTAGTTGTGAGAAATTATATCATTTCTATATTTTGCAAAACGATCTGGCATCAGCCGAGATTTATTTAGATTGGCGACAACAACATTTACCGAAGCAATGGAGATCGAAGTTAGAACATAAAATCGAAGATACCGATCGGTTTATCTCCCACGATCTAGAGCCAGATTTAGTTAGTGAAATTCGCAATAAGCTGGTTAACTATCCAATTATCGAGCGAGCATATTTAGTTTGTAAGTCGATGCGAGTTTTTCCCGATCGACCTCTCTATATTTTAGGCATTAAACTACTCGATTCGCCGCTGTATCACCAAAATAAATTGGCTGAAGTAGCTTTAGAGCAAGCTCTATGCGATCGATTGCAGATCGAACTTAATTTTGGCATGAACTTAGTAATTGCTACCTTTGATAGCGAAAAAGTTAAGTCTGCCAATCGTCAGGATTTACGATTGATTGAAAATATCGAGCAGATTCCTTATGCCAGTATATTTTAAAGCGATCGGTTGGAATTAATTGAATATCTGTCAGCGAGTACATTTAATTTTACTCAATCATCCTCAAATGTCTAAACAGCTTCAGCCTAATTTTTCAACGCAATGGTTTTTAGTTCAAATCTGCGGCTCGATCGCCCTAACTCTGGTTACTCAAGCGATCGTGACCTTAATCATTTTATTATTACACATAGATAATTTATTAGGTATTTATTCGTTGAGATTTTTGGGCTTTAGCTTAAGTCATACTATCCAAGGATATTTACAATGGCAGACACTAAAACAAGTTGTTAAAACACTCGATCGACAATGGATTTATACATCTCTTTGTGGATTACCAATTAATATTTTAACTTGGGGTTTAATTAATTTAGGCATCGAGACATTAATTGTAGATGAAGATGGCACAGTTATAGTTATTCTGGCAATCGTTGGGGCTGTTAGTGGTGGAATTAATGGATTAATGATTGGTAGCTGGCAGAAATCCTTATTTAAAAAGAGTTTAAACTGGCGATCGTTATGGCATGATTGGGATCGCGAGCAATTATTGGCTGGTGCTTTAAGCGGAATTATTATCTCAGTAATAACGATCGGTTCGGTATTATTATTTGGCAAAAATTGGATTGCTTCACCATTATCTGGGTTTATTTGCTCGCTCGGATTAGCTTCGATTTCACAAGTAATATATGGTTTAATCGTTGGCGATAGCATTCACGATATTTTTATCCAGGCTAAATTAATAAAATAATCCGTGTAGTTGATATTTTAGATATAATAAGGACATTTGCAAAAAAATGCAATTATTATATTTTTAGATATGTCATCTAACACGATCGATCGTAATGCCACAATCGATATAGCCCGCGCGATCGGCATCATTTTGGTCGCATTCGGTCATAACTGGATGGTAATGCACAATCGAGGTGAAGTCTTCAGAATTGTCTTCTCATTTCACGTCCCTTTATTCTTTTTTCTATCGGGATTATTTCTCAAGGACTCCCAGCAAGTAGATAAATTTATCCGATCGAGGGTAGATGTGCTGCTTAAACCATATTTAGTTATATTAATATTTATTGGCATTATTAAAATATTTAAAACAATTGTAATCGGTCCAGAAGAAACATCTTTACTGACTTATTTTATGGGTGTTCTTTATGCTAGTGGTGCCACGATTACGATTGCCTGGAGACCATTATGGTTTTTACCTCATCTCTTCCTTGATTCAGTCATTTCATTCTTAATTTTAACTGCAACAATAAGTCTCCATCGGCGTGAGATTTGGCTCTATTTTATCTCATCTCTGCTGTTATCGATCGGTATTTACGCGATCGGCATATTCTTACCAACTTCTATCGATTTAAATCGATGGTCTGGACTACCTTTTAGTTTCGATCTGATGCCGATCGGTACGTCATTTATTTTGTTTGGATTCGTACTGAGTAAACAGGTTAAATCAATGGAGTTTAACTTATCATGGTCACTAGTTACAACAATCGCCTTTACTTTGCTACATTACTATTTTAATGAAACAATGGATTTAAATATGAGACTCTATGGCAATCCATTAATTTCTTCAATGCAAGCTATTACTGGTATTTACATTATTCTCTCGATCTCTTCATTTTTACAGAAATTTAGCAGGCTCCGGCAGTTGCTCATTTATATCAGTTCGGGTAGTCTATTTATCTTGATTTTTCACTCTCTGATTCAAGAACTTACTTTTCTAGGATTGTCCCGAGTCAGCCACAATAATTATATTAATGCGATCGTTAGTTTAGTTGTTGCAATATCATTACCATTGGTGCTGTTAGAAATTACTAAGCGACAAAGATTTTTGGCAGTCTTGCTATTGCCCCAAAAAGCTTAACGGGACTCAATTCAAAATTAAGCCTAAACCTGTTTTCTCGCCTCCTGAGCATGGCAATCGTCGGACAATCCCTCGGCATCCTTGCCCTAAACGCAAACATCCTGTTCTAGTCAATCGAGATAGCTATGATCTCTGACAGATATTGGCTACAATCGAGCTCAACCGGATCCAACGATTGCTCGCTCTGCTTGAACTTTTCCTTCACCCCTAGAGCATAACTAGTGAGCTAGGTTAATTAACAGTACTGACTGATATCTTCGCCGCATTCGTCAGCTAGATAGCACATTGCTTTGAATCTAAGCATTACAACTTCTTCATACAGAGGATTGAGTTTACACATCGGCGGAATGTGTAGGAGGGTGCGTCCGAATAACTTCAGATCTCGCTCGAAGGGACATTGGGAAGGGATGAGTTTACAAAGCTTATGAGCTAATGAGGGACTGGAGACATTTAGATTGTCGATCCAGCAGCGGAGGGGTTTAAGCAAGTCGAATTTTTTGGAAGAGCGATCGGCATTGATTGCTGTTGCGGTGGGCGAGTCATTTGTGATGAGACGAAGCACAAAATTCGATAGATTGGAAACCATACTAGTAGGAAGATCGGTTTTATCGAGGAGATAACTATACATTGTCTTGCTCCTGAGTGAAATGTTCATCTGGATTAGACTACACACATTCGAGAGCATTTTCCGGAAAGTAAACTCAGATTTCACTGTCTTGGTTATGTGGTCTTCATCTACTAATTTAGTATTGAAGGAATTATTTTGCCACTTATAGAATCTATTAGTTCACACCCCTTTGTCATCAGTGGATTTACCGAATATCATAACGTATTTGTCATCGATTTGAGTGTGTTTTTGATCGATGATATTTAGTATCCTTAGACACAGTTTTATCTGTAAAAGTTTCTATTCACTAGATATTTGCGATCCCTATCTAGTTTTCCTCCAAACTTTCAATTGTGTATCTAAATATACAATTTATTAATCGACAATTGTTGGTTTATTGTTATTGACGATCCCCGCTACTTTTTCCTCCAAAATCTGATATTTTTCCTAGTGTACCCATAAAAATGAGTTTACGATCGAGTAAAAGCGCCAGGCAGATAATTTACTAATAATAAACTCTCGCCAGCGGTGGTATCGGTCAAAAGATGGAGATACGTTCCGATAATCGGCTGGTAAATCGGTTGATGGCGAACGATCGCTACATCAAAGCGACAGGGATAATCTGCTAAGTGGGGATATTTGACCAAAAATAGCTCTGCTGCGCTGACTAATCTGGCTTGTTTTTGAGGTGTAATCGCCAACAGTCCATCAGCATCCCAATTCCGACGATTTCTAGTTTTGACTTCAATAAATAGTACGGTATCGGTATCCATCACAATCAGATCGATTTCGCCCCTGCGCCATCGCCAACGACGATGCAAAATCTTCCCTCCACCAGCAATCAGCCACTGTGCGACGACTTCTTCCCCTAGTTCACCAGTATTCATTCCAAGTTGCGATCGCCCAAATACTTACTGTTCACTGTCCACTATTCCTGCTCCCCCTTCAAATTGCTTAATCTGCACATCAAAATTACGTCCCTGCATTCTGTCTACTAGCCCAATCGGATCCTGAACCCAAAACTTTTTGCCAAACTGAACTAATTGATAACCGTGTTCGCCCCGCACGATCGCATAAACAGGGGTTGCATCTAGATCGTTGCTAGAATATTCTCCTAAGAGAGTTGTCAATTCTTGAGTCTGAATTTCATCGTTAGCAATATTAATTGGCAATTCAATTAATACTAAATGTTGAGATTCGGTATCTTTATCTTCTGCTTTATGAACGACATTCGGATCGATCTCGATCGATTCATTGACAATTAGTTGTAGTTCGTCATTATCTTTCTTTCTACTAACTTTACCTACTAAAATTGCTGGCGCATTGGGGATTAGTAAATCTTTAACTTTCTCATAAGCCTCTGGAAAAACGACGGCTTCTAATTTACCACCCGCAATATCGGTGAGTTTGAGGATTGCCATCGATTTACTTTCTTTTTTAGTCTGGACTATTTTTACCTCAGTGAGCATTACTACTACTTTTACTTCTTTAGTTGGCTTTTCGATCGTCACAATCCGAACGAAGTCAACTTTTTGAGCTTTGGCAATTTTTTCAGCCTCTTTGAGCGGGTGATCGGAGACATATACACCGAGGAGTTCTTGTTCAAATTGCAAGCGTTCTTGAGATGAAAAATCGCTGACGATTGGTGATTTAGGTACGGCTTCAAATCCACCGATTTCTGGTTTGGAATCTCCCAAGAGGTCGAATAAGTTTCCCTGTCCCATCGCTTTTTCTTTTGCCCGATTTTGCGACCACGGGATAATGACATCGAGATCGTTAATTAATTGACGACGATTGCGATCGAGATTATCGAATGTACCGCATTGAATCAGCGATTCTAACGTTCTTTTATTGACTGCTTGGAGACTGACTCTTTGACAAAGATCTGCTAAGGATTTAAATTCCCCACCTTCTTCCCGTGCTGCTAAAATATTATCGATCGCAGCTTCTCCAACATTTTTAATTGCCGATAAACCGAAGAGAATATTTAGACGTTTGGGCCGTTCTGGATCGATGACTGGTCGAAATTTTACATACGATCGATTGATGTCTGGCGGTTCGACTTTAATATCTAATGTTTGTTCGCAATTATTCAAATATCTAGTTACTTTATCTTGATCTCCACTATTTGCAGTTAGTAATGCCGACATGTATTCAGCGGGATAATTAGCTTTAAGAAATGCTGTTTGATAAGTAACATAAGCATAGGCAGTAGAATGGCTTTTATTAAAGCAATATTCAGCGAATAAAACCATCTTATCAAACAAACTATTGGCGATCGCATTATCCACTCCTTTCTTGGCCGAACCATCGAGGAATTTCTCGCGCTGTTTTTGCATTTCATCGGCTTTCTTTTTCCCCATACAACGTCGCAAAATATCTGCTTCGCCGAGTGTATATCCAGCCAGATCTTGAGCGATCTTCATGATCTGTTCTTGATAGACGATGACTCCATATGTCTCATCAAGAATTGTTTCGAGGATTGGATGCTCGTAGGTGATTTTTTCCCGTCCGTGTTTGCGATCGATAAAAATCGGAATTAGTCCAGCATCTAACGGCCCGGGACGATATAATGCCAGAATAGACGAGAGATCTTCGATACTCGATGGTTTCAATCTTTCGACGACATCTAACATCCCTGAAGATTCTAATTGGAAGACACCTTCTAAATCGCCTGACTCAACTTGCTTGTAAGTTTTTTCTACATTAGGTGGGCGTTTATTTGCCGTACCTTTAGATAAGATTTTATAAGTGCGCCGTTCTTCAAAGGTGATATCATCGGGATCGATTTTATCACCTTTAGTTTGTTCGATCGTGTCGATCGCATTTTGAATGATTGTTAGATTCTTTAGCCCCAAAAAGTCCATTTTAAGTAGACCCATCGAGTCAAGATCTTCCATATAATATTGGGTAATTACCGAGCCATCATTATTCCGTTGTAACGGGACAATTTCATCTAATGGTTGGGCAGAAATTACCACACCAGCCGCATGAACGCCGAAAGTTTTGTTAGTTCCTTCGATCCGCATTGCCATATCGATCCATTGTTTGGCGGTAATCTGTTCGCCAGTTTCTGGATCTTCATATACTGATGATTCGTAAGCGGCTTTAAATTCTGGCGAGGGAGTTTTATCCGAAATCATTACCGCTAATTTTGCTGGTTTACCCCGCGCTACGGGAATCAATTTTCCCATCTCATTTGCCGCCCCGTAGGGAATATTTAATACCCGCGCCACATCTTTTAATACTGCCTTAGAAGTCATCCGGTTGAAGGTGATAATTTGGGCGACGCGCTCCTTGCCATATTTTTCAGTGACATAATCAATTACCTCACTACGACGTTCGATACAAAAATCTGTATCGATATCCGGCATCGATTTGCGATCGGGATTGAGAAATCGCTCGAATAATAGAGAATGATGGACGGGATCGATATTCGTAATCTTCATAGCATATGCCACCAAAGAACCCGCCGCAGACCCTCGTCCTGGACCAACCGGAATCGATCGATCGCGTGCGAATTTGATATAATCCCACACAACCAAGAAATAGGTTGAAAAACCCATCCGATCGATCATTTTCAATTCAAAATCGAGTCGATCTTGATACTCTTTATCGATATCGTTATAGTTTTTTACCCTCAGCCGTTCTTTCAATCCTTCGCGCGAAATATCTTCGACATAAGTAGCGGGAGTGTGTCCGACGGGAATGGGAAATTCAGGTATTTTGGGTTCGCCTAAAATATTATAGGGTTGAATCTTTTCAGCAACTTCGAGTGTATTTGCGATCGCTTCAGCAATGACATCATCTGGTAAATGATCGCGAAATAATAGTGCCATCTCTTCGGCAGATTTGAGATATTCATTACCGCTATATCGCATCCGTTTATCTTCACGAATTAATTGTCCGGTTTGAATACATAACAATGCATCGTGAGCTTCGACATCGTAACAAGAGACGAAGTGAGAGTCATTAGTAATAATTAATTTAATCCCTAATTCGCGGGCAATTCTGACAATTTCAACATTAACAACGCGATCTTCTTTTAGCCCGTGATCTTGGAGTTCTAGGTAGTAATCATCGCCAAATCGATCCTGGTACCATTTCGCCACTTTTCGCGCCGCGTCGGGTCTTCCCGCCATGATTGCTTGGGGAACTTCACCACCCAAGCAAGCACTAGTAATAATCAGACCTTCCTTATATTTTTCGATATATTCTTTATTAATACACGGTCGGGCAAAAATCCCCCGCCCTTGAAATCCTTCGAGGTGCGATACGGTTGTTAATTTAACTAAATTCCGATAACCTTGGGTATTTTTGGCGAGGATGACTTGATGAAACTTTTGATAGCGCTTCTGTTGGGTGAAGTCACCATTAATCACATACATTTCGTTGCCGATAATTGGCTTGACATTGCGCGATCGACAGACTTTAATTA
>JBJOOY010000330.1:0-14912 GCA_046051065.1 Cyanobacteriota bacterium | reverse complement strand
TTTCCACGTCGTCCTCAAAGATCTCAAAACTCAGGAATTACCTGCCTTAGATGACGATTTTGCCAAGGAAGCCAGCGATTTTGATACTTTAGCAGAGTTCCGCGAATCTCTGGTCACCCGGTTCCAGGAGCAAGCTAAAAAGTCTACCGACCAGAATATTCAAAACGCGATCGAACAGGCATTAATTGACGTAGTTGATGTCGAGCTACCCGAAACCATGCTCGATCGGGAGATGATGAATATTCTCAACCAAATGGCGAATCAATTTAGCCAGTATGGCATGGATATCAACAAGCTGTTTACGCGCGAAACAATTCCTAAGATGAAGGAAAATTGCCGCCCCGATGCAGTTAACAACCTCAAACAGCAACTAGCGATCGCCCAAATCGCCCAGAAGGAAGGAATTACCGTTGCCGATGAAGATATCGCTGCGAAAATGTCCGAACTTCTACCGCAGTTAGCTGGACAAGACATCGACGAAAATCGCCTGCATAGCTTCATTACCGAGGATCTCCAAAAAGAAAAAACCCTCGCCTGGCTGCAAGAACACGCCCAAGTTGAATTGGTACCCGAAGGTTCCTTGAAACCAGCAGCCGATGAGCAAGCAGGTGAAGCTGAAGCGATCGATATCATGGCAGAAGCAGTGACAGAATAACTCGTGATTTTTCCAAAGGAGACAGATAATCCTTTGGAGAAAAGATTATTTTTCAGAGCTGGACTAGATCGACATCACATATATATTTTCGATCTTTGAACTATCATAAAATGGAAATTTCGGTTGAAATTGGCAACCCGATCGAAGAGCTTGGTATAATTGAATTAGATGGCATAAAATTCTGATCTTTTTTGCCAAACATTATCTTGTAGTTGTATCATACATAAACTCTATGCTTGGATCGAAAACTACTTACCAGTCGATTACCAGTTATCGCCCCAGTGAAATTTACGCAGGTACTAACGTAGTTCCAATGGTGGTAGAGCAATCTGGAGTTGGCGAGCGAGCCTTCGATATCTATTCGCGATTATTACGCGAACGAATTATTTTCTTGGGTA
Organism: Cyanobacteriota bacterium; assembly: GCA_046051065.1. GTDB lineage: Bacteria > Cyanobacteriota > Cyanobacteriia > Cyanobacteriales > Chamaesiphonaceae > Chamaesiphon. Next base: position 13,859 of record JBJOOY010000330.1, on the reverse strand, counting down.
CCCAAGTAGATGATAATATCGCCAGTGCTCTGAGCGCTCAAATGTTATTTCTAGAAGCAGAAGATCCAGAAAAAGACATCCAATTGTATATTAATTCCCCTGGCGGATCGATTACAGCTGGGATGGCAATTTACGATACAATGCAACTTATTCGACCGCAAGTCGTCACCATTTGTTATGGTTTAGCTGCGAGTATGGGAGCATTTTTATTAGCTAGTGGTGCACCTGGCAAGCGGATGGCTTTACCTAATGCTCGGATTATGATTCACCAACCCCTCGGTGGTGCTCAAGGACAAGCTGCTGATATCGCCATTCAGGCGCAAGAAATTTTGTATCTCAAGCATCGTCTCAACGGTCTACTGGCAGAGCATACCGGACAACCGATCGAGAAAATTGCCGAAGATACCGATCGAGACTTTTGGATGTCACCAGAGGAGACTAAAGCATATGGTTTGATCGATCGGATTATCGAACGTTAATTAGATATGTTGCTATCTATATATCTAGCTATAGGTTAGCTAAATTAACTAGAGCTAAATCTAGACCATAATGTCACAATGTATTGACGATCGATCTAGTGGCTGAAGATCGATCGTCATCTCAACTCAATCATAAATAATTCACTGAATTATCTCGATTCTTAAAATTTTCAGGTTACTTTTGAACTAAAGCTAAAGCTAATAACATTTGGTTGTTAGCGATTCCCTCCGGTAGGCTACGCCAACGAACCGCACAAGATCCACATCACTACTATACATTTGCTGTAGGAAGCACATTCATCTAATATGTCATCAACCAAATCATATGACTCCCATCTCAAATGTTCTTTTTGTGGCAAATCACAGGAACAAGTTCGCAAGCTAATTGCTGGACCGGGAGTATATATTTGCGATGAATGTGTCGAACTATGTAACGAGATCCTCGATGAAGAATTACTAGATCCTAACGGACCCATCCCACATCCTCCCACCAAAACAGAACCACCCCGCAAACGCCGTGAATCTGTGCCGATGATCCTCAGCCAGATGCCTAAGCCGCGCGAGTTGAAGAAGTATTTAGACCAACATGTAATCGGCCAAGACGAGGCCAAGAAAGTCCTGTCAGTTTCCGTATACAATCACTACAAGCGACTGAGTTACTCCCAAGCAAAAAGTAGCGAGGTCGATCCTAATGCCCCAGAACCTACAGGCGTAAATGGCATCCATAAAGCTAATGCCATGGATGATGGCGTAGAACTCCAGAAATCAAACATTCTCTTGATCGGTCCGACTGGGTGCGGCAAAACGATGCTCGCTCAAACCCTCGCCAAAGTTCTCGACGTACCCTTTGCCGTCGCCGACGCAACCACTCTCACTGAAGCTGGATATGTCGGCGAAGATGTCGAAAATATTCTCCTCCGACTGCTACAAGTTGCCGATTTAGATGTCGAAGAAGCCCAACGCGGCATCATCTACATCGATGAAATCGATAAAATTGCCCGCAAAAGTGAAAATCCCTCAATTACCCGCGATGTTTCAGGGGAAGGCGTTCAACAAGCACTGCTCAAAATGCTTGAAGGTACGGTCGCCAGCGTCCCACCTCAAGGTGGTAGGAAACACCCCTATCAAGATTGTATTCAAATCGACACCAGTAACATCATGTTTATTTGTGGTGGAGCATTTGTTGGACTAGAGAAAGTGATCGAACAGCGGATGGGTAAAAAGTCGATGGGCTTTATTCAGCAGGGCGAACAGATCTCGCGCGAACAACGCGCAGCGGATATGATGAAACATCTCGAACCTGAAGATTTAGTCAGATATGGACTGATTCCAGAATTTATCGGTCGCGTGCCCGTAATTGCCACTCTAAATCCTTTGGATGAAAACACCCTAGTTTCGATCTTGACCGAGCCGCGCAGTGCTTTGGTCAAGCAGTATGAAAAATTACTACATATGGATAATGTTGCACTCGAATTTGACCCCGAGGCAATTCGGGCAATCGCTAAAGAAGCTCACCGCCGCAAAACTGGAGCTAGAGCTTTACGGGGGATTGTGGAGGAACTAATGCTCGATGTGATGTACGAGCTGCCCTCTCGTCAGGATTTGACCCGATGTACGATTACTCGCGAAATGGTCGAGAAAAGATCGACCGCCGAATTACTCATCCACCCTGCTTCAGTACCCAAACCAGAATCTGCTTAAATAGTGGACAGTGGATCGGGAAAAACTCGATCGCTAAATTCCTGATTCCGGCTCGATCGAGTTCTTCAACCAGAGTCCGTATCAATTAGTTGTTAGTTAGCGCTGCGAGCTATGCTTGCCCACTAGCAAAAGATAGTCGAGCGATTAATTTATACCAGCGAGCTATTAAATCATCCAGTTATTTACATCAAATGGCTGATGTTAAACATCAGCCACCGAGTTAGATTAGATATATAGATTCAACGCGCTAATTTAAGTCTTTTTAAGTATAGCAACACGAATTTTAATAATTCTTTTTTAGTAATGCTGGTATCACTGTAAGTTCATCATTACTAAGGGAAATCGGGGTTTAAGCTTTCGAGGCTGGTAAGTTACTTACCAGCCGTTTTTGTTTTAAGGATTTATATTCGATATTCAGGACTTCTTGCTGTGTTCATAATGTGTATTAAACACAGAGATAAACTCTTATTGTGGGGGAAAGGGAGTTATGACAAGGATTAATCAATAATTTCTCGATCGAGATAAACGATCGATTAGCTAATTTTCATCGCCCATCGCAGTTTAGCCGATCGAGCGCGAGGATTAGTAGCTAATTCTGCCTCAGTCGCGATAATTGGTTTTTTGGTTAAAACTTTTAAACCCTCATGTGCGCGCAGCGTATGTTTGACAATCCGATCTTCCAAACTATGGAAGCTAATCAGCCCGAGCTTCCCTTCCGGTTTGAGCCAAGTGGGAGCGACTTGTAAAAATTTTTCCAGCGAACTCAACTCCTGATTTACAGCAATCCTCAAAGCTTGAAATGTGCGCGTAGCGGGATGAATGCGACCGTAACGATAGGATTTGGGTACCGCACCACCGATCGTGTAAGCTAATTGGGTCGTCGTGGTAAATGGACGTTGTGCGACGATCTCGCGGGCAATTTGTCGTGATAGTCTCTCTTCCCCATAGGTAAAAATGATCCGCGCTAATTCGACTTCTGATGTATGATTGACCAGATCTGCTGCCGTAGACAGTTCCGATCGATCCATGCGCATATCCAGGGGTGCTTCATGCCGAAAACTAAATCCCCGTTCTGCGACATCCAACTGTACCGAACTTACACCTAAATCGGCAATAATCCCATCGAATTTCTGTGCCTGCGGTTGATAATTAGCATAATTTCCCTGCCAAAATTGGTTACGATCGGTATATGGCTCCAGTCTCGCTTTAGCTGCATCTAAAGCCTGCTCATCTCGATCGATTGCTACTAAATTAACCTCTGGTGCAGCTTGTAAAATTAGTTCGCTATGCCCGCCGCCCCCAGTTGTTGCATCTAAATACCAACCACCAGCAACTACACCCAAGCCAGTAATTATTTCTTGGCTTAAAACTGGAATATGTAAAAATTTACCATCCATAGCAGTGGGAGTTGGTTAAGTACTTGTGTAAAATAAGTTTTCTAGTTGAGACGGGGAAAAGCGCAACAAGACAGAGAATAGGGGCGAGATACAGAGATTTTAGTGTAATTAATTTTGCTTGATTGGCTATCTGTGCTGTTTAGACGCAAAAAAAGGTCAGACAAATATTGTCTCACCTTTTTTACTATTTCCTGAAGTACCCCCAAGGGAAATCGAATCCCTGTCGCCTCCGTGAAAGGGAGGTGTCCTAGGCCTCTAGACGATGGGGGCGCGTTTCAGACATTTATTAATATACGCTAACAGAGATAGCATTGTCAATAGCAAATAGATATTTTTTCTGAAGATTAAATGTTTGGGCGGTCTGTCGGATGTCGATCTATGATGAGAGTTCAGACTTCACCACGCACCATGACTAGTATCGATCTACACAACGTTCCTCCACCCGTAGCAGCATTACCCTTCCTCCGCAGCGAATTGACAAGTTTGCAAGCCTATACGCCCCATCCTGGTGGCGCAGTGGGACAATCTGAATCGATCGAGCTTATCGATCGATTGGATACAAATGAGAGTCCCTACGATTTGCCCCCAGTACTCAAGCAGAAATTGGCGCAGATGTGGGTGGAAGAGATTGAGAGCAATCGTTACCCAGATGGTGGACACGATCGCCTCAAAGCTGCGATTGCGAGTTACGTGAGTGAATCGGCGGTAGATAATCTTGAAGTCCTTCCCAGCCAAATTAGCGTGGGGAATGGTTCGGATGAGTTATTACGATCGATCCTGATTGCGACTTGTATTGGTGGAGCGGGGAGTATTTTAGTTGCTGCGCCGACGTTTAGTATGTATGGTATTTTGGCGCAAACGTTGGGAGTATCCGTAGTAACAGTTGATCGATCTCCTGTGAACTTTGAAGTCGATGTAGCTGCGGCACAGCAGGCGATTGAAGATTTGCCCATTCGGGTAGTATTTATGGTGCATCCCAATTCGCCGACAGGGAATGCCTTAACTGCGGCGGAATTAGCCTGGATGCGGAGTTTACCACCGCATATTTTGGTAGTTATCGATGAGGCTTATTTTGAATTCAGCCAGCAGACGGTAGTCGCCGAATTAGCAGCACATCCAAATTGGATCGTCTTGCGGACATTTTCCAAAGCTTTCCGCTTAGCAGCGCAGCGGGTGGGTTATGCGGTGGCGCATCCGCAATTAATTGCCACTTTAGAACAGGTAAGATTACCTTACAATTTGCCGAGTTTTTCTCTAGCTGCGGCGCAATTAGCATTACAACATCGTCAGTCTTTATTAGCAACAATACCTGAAACGATCGACCAACGCGATCGATTATTTCAGGTGCTAACTAAAATAAATAAACTCCAAGTTTGGCAGAGTGATGCTAACTTTATTTATGTGCGAATTCAAGGAGTAAATAATCCAGATCTGGCGATGACAGAATTAGTATCTCAACTAAAAAGTCAGGGAACTTCAATTCGGTATACGGGTGGTGGCTTGCGGATTTCGATCGGTTCCCCTGGTGAAAACGAGCGCACTGGAGTGAGGATTAATCAACTACTAAAATCCTAAATCCTGCCCCGTTCCCGCATGTACCAGTGCCAACTGCTCGTACTTACGCGCGTGGAGGATTAACCCATCTGCCGCGGCATCTTCGATCTGGCGCAGACATTTTGCAGGTACTCCTACCATTAACGAACGCGGTGGAACATCCTTTGTCACTACACACCCCGCACCAATAATACTCCCCTTACCCACTCGCACGCCATCCAAGACGATCGCTCCAATCCCAATTAGGCAGCCTGTCTCGATATAGGCAGAATGAATGACAGCGCGATGTCCGACGGTAACATAGCTCTCTAAAATTGTCGGTTTGCCAGGATCGCCGTGAATAATTGCCCCATCCTGAATATTAGTATGACTGCCGATTGCGATCCGTTCGACATCGCCACGTACTACCGCACCATACCAAATACTTACTCCCGACTCGATCGAAACATGTCCCATCACTACCGCATTCATCGCCACAAATGCCGCCTGAGAGATATCTACTGGTGTCCAGAAGGTGGGTAAATTGGGTTGGGAAAATTGAGTCATGCAATCGTCAATGGTGACTATAGGCTCAATTTTACTCGATCGCCAGCAGTTCGGATGCAGTAATTTCTCAAAGTATAGCTGTCTAGAATCTGACTCGATCGAGTTGTAGCAGATCTTAATCGATGTCAGATCAATTATCTAATCCGAATATCCCCGCTCCCCCTTGTAGCACTTTTCCTTAGCCAACTCAGCATCCTGGAGAGAATTACTAATAATATTTTTATTATCAACAATGTAACCTGAGTTCAGAGGAAAGCTATTCTTATCAATACAATCTCCGATTGTATACTTTGAATCTTTCGATAAGGGTGAATTTAGATTGAGATTGATTTGTTGCTGCTGATACAACCGATCGTTTTGTTGCTTGGGTATGTTGTAATCCGATAGGGGAAAATTTCTTTTCACGATCGGTTTATCTGCTCTGGCAGGGCGAACACTAAACAAAATAATTGCTCGTCGCTAATTTCTATTGATCGATTCTCGCTAATTACTAATTTCTCCTTGTTAGAATGCTCCCTTCTCGCTGCAAAAGTATAGATTGCTCTGACTGCAACAGTTAGAACTCGATCGCTAATCTAAATTAGATTCTCTCAAAGCCAGCAATTTCAGTCGATCTCAGCCAATCTATGATCTTTTAACGGGAAGGAAGTGGAATGTTAAACTGCACACTATAACTCCCACTTGGTGTATTCTCAAATTGGTTGGTCTTAAAGCTGTTTGGATCGTAGGTGCCTAACTTCTGTTTGGGATCGTTGGGATTAGATAGATTGGTAGCGTTTGGGTTATTATTTGGATCGTTAGATAACACACTCCGCTCTGACGTGACATTGATTTGTACCTGCCGATCCAATTTATCATTTTGTTGATTGGGTTTGTTAAAATTCCACAGGGAAAGATTTCTTTTTAAGATCGGTTTGTCTGATCGGGCAGCGCGAACACCAATAGACAGACTGCTAAACATTACAGTAGCCAAAAGCAAAAGATTAACTGAGGTAAAAAATTTAGATTTTGACATAATTGTCATACCTTAAAAACTAATTTTCTAGCAAATTATACTTTATTTTACTCCTTCAATGTGAAATAAAGTTTATAAAACTTTCGATCGCTTGGCTCTCTCGTAGTTATGGTGATAAATTTAGCTTATCGATCGAATAGTAATCCTAGACGATTTGCAATAATTATTGCTTCCTCTGTATTTTGGCGGTTAAAATCGCTCTGATTGAAATCTTCCAATCGATCGAAGCATTTTCAAAAAAAAGATGTTACGATCGAGAAACAATTAATTTCCTCACGCCAAAAAACCGCACAGTAGGTCTGGTAGCCTAATGCAGACTAAAACAATTTAGGTCTTTGGGCGCTTGATTTAGTATTTGTTTAACAAATCAACTGAGCGCTGCAACCAAAATATTATTAATTAATCCTTAAATTTCGATCGACTATTGTAATTAGTAATTATGCTCCGTCTCGATGCTCTGACTGATAAATTATCCCTCACGGGAAAAGATCGCCAATGCCAACAAAACGATCTAGATACTGGTGTACAGCTAGCTGCTAACACAATGCCTCAACTAGATTACGATATCGCGATCGTTGGGGGCGGAATAATTGGTAATACTTTAGCAGTTGCCTTACAAAATTCTGGATTGCGAGTAGTCTCGATCGAGTCTCAAGCAGCATCAATTTCGATCGCCAAGGGTCGAGCCTATGTTATTTCAATGCTCTCAGGGCAGATTTTTGCGGGCTTAGGCATCTGGGAGCGAGTTTTACCTCAAGTTACTCAATTTAGCCAAATTCAAATCTCTGATGCCGATTACGCGGGAGTAGTCAAACTCTCTCCCCAGGATCTGGGTACCGAAACATTGGGTTATGCGGCAAGTCATGAGGTGCTATTGACAGCATTACAAGAAAAATTGGACGCAGCTGCAAATATTACCCTCATGTGTCCCGCGCAGGTAGTTGGCGTAGAATATACCGACACTGGCGCAGAAATTACCGTTAAAACTCCAGATCGTGACAGCTCAACCACAATTCGGGCGAGTTTAGTTATTGCCGCCGATGGTGCAAAATCTGCACTCCGTACCCAGGCGGGAATTCAAACCAGTGGCTGGAACTATTGGCAATCTTGCATTACCGCAACAATTAAACCAGAAAAACCTCATCAGAGTATCGCCTACGAACGGTTTTGGTATGCTGGGCCGATCGGTGTGCTACCATTAGCCGACGGGCGGTGTCAGGTCGTCTGGACGGCTCCACATCAACAGGCTGAGGAATTACGCGATTTACCTGTGGCTGAGTTTCTCCAAGAGTTAGAACATTGCACGGGTGGATTACTCGGTAAATTAGAACTCGACAGTCAGCGGTGGTTATTTCCGGTGAAGTTGATGCAGAGTCAGGAATATGTCGCCCCACGCTTGGCATTAGTTGGGGATGCAGCGCACTGTTGTCATCCGGTAGCTGGACAAGGGATGAATTTAGGGATTCGGGATGCAGCAGCCTTAGCAGAAATTTTAATAGCGGCGCATCAAGCAGGGGAAGATATCGGTAGTGATGCTGTGCTCAAACGGTATACGCGCTGGCGTAAGCCTGAAAATTGGGCAATTTTGGCTTTTACCGATTTTCTCGATCGAATGTTCTCTACTCGTCTACTACCGATCGTCATTATCCGCCGCATGGGATTATTTTTACTCGATCGCATTCCTGGGTGCAAGTATCTAGCGCTGAGACTAATGACTGGATTAGCTGGAAAAATTCCCCAAGTGGCAAAATAAAAACCCAAATACCACAACAACATATGTTGTTGAAAATTAAAATTAACGTCATGACACAGGCGACCGATACAGACATCAAAGAATTAAAAGATCTCATCACTGGATTGCGAGAAGAGGTGAGGGTCGGGTTTACTAAGTTAGAGGGCAAGATTGAAATGGCAGAAGCCAAATTAGAGGGCAAGATCGATACGGTAGAAGCCAAATTAGAGGGCAAAATAGACAAACTCGACGAACGAACTAAGCTGGGATTTTGGGGCTTTATTTTCCGTGGGACAGCATTAGCGGCATTGGCAGCATTGACAGCGATTTTTGTTAAATATCTATTTCCGATTTTGCCAGCACTTCCAAATCCTTAACCTTTTGGTTCATACTTAAAGATAGAATTAGTGGATTAAAATACGTCGGCGGGATCGGCGGCGCGGAGTTTATTAGAGGCGATCGCGGCGGAAATTAGGCACATGGCTAGAGTTAGGATAAATACTGTTACGGCTAAATTAAGCGTCATGACTAGTTCCAGTCGAGTTAAATTGGTGAGTAATTGATACATGCCGATCGAAGCAATGAAGCCGGGAATGTAGCCTAAGATCGCGAGGAATAGAGCTTCTTGGAAAATAACTAATAAGAGCGATCGACTGGAATAACCGATCGCCTTCAAGGTAGCATATTCGGCTAAATGGTCGCTGACATCGCTATAGAGAACTTGATAAACGATCGCTACACCGACGATAAAGCCCATCATTGCACCGAAATTAAAGATCGTGCTGCTAGGATTTTCATCTTGAAATTTCAATTCCTTGGCTTGCAATCCTTGACGAGTTAGCACCTCAATCCCTGGTACCGCTTGCTCGATGCCACGTTGGAGGGCGATTAAATCTGTGCCTGGTTTGACGCGGATTATGCCTAATGCGACCTGATTGAGGGAAGCAGAGCCAAAAATCTCGGCGTAGGTAAGTTTGCTGGCGACGATATTACCCTGACTGAGGAAGAATGAAGAGCCGAGAGTGTATAGACCTTTGACTGTCAGTTTGCGACCATTGAACGTTGCAGTCGCCGTAGCATGAGGATGAGCTGCCATTGTCGCCGGAATTGGCCCTAATTCAGCGCGGGAGGCTCGATCGAATAAAACTACAAAGGGTTCGCCCAGTTTGGCTTGTTGTTGATTTAATTCTGGTAAATCGAAGGCGGGGAACTGGGGATTGTAGGCAAACATCCGCGTGCTACGGGAAGTTGTCTTTTTATCGAAAGCCCAAGTCCCAATGTTGATATATAGGGGTTCGGCCGAGATAATGCCGTCAAAAGCCGCAGCCTGATAGAGTTTAGTTCGATCGAATGTCGTTGCATTAATAAATTTGGAATCGGGATTAATTAAAAATAAATCTCCTTGCAAATGTTTGGGGAGAAGGATCGCCCCACCAGCAAAGAGATTTACAAACCCTAGTTGCATGAAGATTAACACATTAGCAAAGGCAATCCCACCCATTGCCACACCCGTCCGTACTTTTTGGTGAGATAATTGCGCCCAAGCTAGTGGTCTTTGCGTTCGTGAAAACAATTTTTTCATGATTTAAAGAGGTAGGCGCACGCGTACTTGCATATCGGTCAACTTGGCGACTTTCGCACTATCTGCTGGGTCGATTTTGATTTTGATCGCAACAATTCTGGCTTCTTTATCGATCGTGGGATTAATTCCGCCAGGTTCTTGGGTTTGTTTGCGTCCTACCTGGAGACCAATTTGGGCGACTGTACCGCGCAGTTCTCCAGCAAAACTGCCAGATTCGCTGGTAATCATCGCCGATCGACCTTGTTGAATTTTATTAATATCAATCTCGGCAATATCTGCCACTACATACATTCGATCGGTTTGAGCCAGTTCGACAATACCTTGAGTAGTATTCACTTGCTCGCCAACACGGGTATTAATTTTGAGAATTTGACCATCTACGGGTACGCGCACTTGAGCATCACCTAATGCGGCTTTTGCCTGCTCTACAGTGATTTTGGCTTTCTCTAATTGTGCTTGAGCGGTGCGGACATCTGCGGGGCGAACTTCTCGTAATTCGGCTAATTGGGCACGTGCTTGTTGAATTTCTGCAGTTAGGGTGTGAATCGTTTGGTCTAATTCGGCTTGTTTTTCCTTAACTGTTTCTCGTACTGTTAATAGTTCGGTTTTCACTTCGCCTAATTTAGATTGAGTCTCTAGTTTTTTCTCTTGGAGATTTGCTCGCGCCGCAGCTAGATCTTCGGTGGCGCGATCTAATTGGGTTTTGGTATCGATACCGCGCTCGTTTACTACTGCTTGGGCGGAAGTAAATTCCTCTTGAGCTTTATCTAATTGAGATTTACTAATAGCACCTGACTGATACAGCGCAAATCGGCGCTGGTATTCGGCCTTAGTATTGGTCAGTTTAGCCTGACTGCCGAGGATATTGTCACCCGATCGATTAAATTCGCTGCGGCGGCGATATTCGGCTTCAGCGTTGGCTAATTTAGCTTGAGCTGTCCGTAAACCGACTCCATTTCGATCGGCTTGTGCTTGACGTTGATAATTAGCCTCAGCATTGCGTAACTGCGATCTAGCACCAATTAGGGCTGCTTCTCGCTGTTTGCGCGCACTGGTGAGTTGGGCTTGGAGCCGATTAATCACAGCCGATCGATCGGCAATTTGCGCTTGTTTGAAATTGCCATTATTTACTTTTTCTAGCTCGATTTCGCGCAGTTTGACATCGGCGAGAGCATCGCGCAAGTCGGCTTGCTTGCGATCGATTCCTTGTAAAATGGCGATGACTTGACTGCGTTTGACTAAATCTCCTTCTTTAATCAAAATTCGATCGACTCGACTATCTTGAGCGTTAGCCACCGAAAGTTTAATTACTTCTCCTTCTGGTTGAATCCGCCCCAATGCCATCACAGAATTGGGTTGAGCGGGGACGACAGGTTTGGGACTTTGCTGGGCGATGCCGATCCCACAGCCACTCAATAGTGTCATTAGCCCAATTATTAGCAACAACTGAGATTTCATCTCCACGTATCCAACCTAATTGCAAATTATTTGCCACAGCATCATAGTCAATTTGAGCTGACGTTTGCTATTGACTTTAGTCATCTATTGGGATGACTAAAGTCATTTCGATGATGCCGATCGATCTTGTTTGGGACTTTGCTAGGCAATGATGCCAGCAGCACAGCCTCTCAATGAGGACTTCACAAGGCAACATATTACTATTATCTTTAACACAGCACTTGGCAAGTTACGAATTGTATCTCTAAACTTGTTCCGATTCAAACGCGGGACAATAGCCATCTGAAGTCACTTTAAATCCATGCAAAGGCGATCGTAAATTAACGCAGCGGGAACCCCGTTGGTAACGACAATTACCACAACATGGGACATCGGTTGAAAGGTTGATTTCGTGTTGTCGATTGAGAATTTCTCGCTGAGAGATGCCCCGAATCGTAATTTCTTCCCCTTGCCATCTCGCTTCGATTAATCCAGTATCGGCAAAATTGTGCCAACGGGGGTCGCTAGCGATCTCGTGGGGTAAAGTAATATTAATTTCCTGTTCTAATTCGAGCAATTCTCCCTCGTAATGTGGATCTGCTGGTGGTGCGGGTTGAATAAAGGTATCGCCGATGGGCAAGGAAACTAGCGTCCCTGACGCTGGAGCATGAAGATGATAGCGATTTTGGAGTTCCTCCAGTGCCGTCAGATCGGCTAAATAGGTCGGAGAACCGTGGACGAAGACAATATGCTTGGGGCGAATATTATGAATTAATTGGGCAGTTCCAGCCCCATCAGAGTGTTGGCTGAGGAGGTAAGTATCGATCGAGATTGTTGGAGTTGTTGCGGGTAGTATTGTCTGCTCGTGTGATTGGGCGGGAAAGAAAATCGACACCGGAAAAGGATGTCCTGCGGTATATGTCTGTAAATCGATGTCAGCATCAGTGATGATAATACACGGACGCTGATGGATATTGGGTAAGTTTTCAGGTGTAATTTGACGGACGTGGGGACGGACTTTTTCATCCCAAAATAGGGGCTGATGGCGAGCAAAGTTTTGGACGGATGGCGGAAAGTGGGGGAGGAGTTGCAGGTAACTATCGCAGGCTGCCACAATCGTCCCATCGACCCAGATATCTAAATCGCGTCCGGTAAATAGATGATGACTCCGCAGTAAGATTAGTAATTCCTGGGCAATGCCTAGTGTAGTTGCAGGTAGGATAATCGAATGCTGTTGGGTAATTGCCTTATCGAGCTGCGCCATCAGTGTATTCTCTTGTTGGCGGCGGTGTGGATGGCGAGCTGTACCATAGGTACCCTCTACAATCAAGACATCGGGATGGAGATTACGCAACGAATCTAAGTGTAAACCTTCGACTAAGCGGGAGTTAGAGAGAAAAAAGTCGCCTGTATAGAAGACACTATAGGACTGATAAAATCCGGTATAGGTCAATAAAATTGCGGCTGCGCCAGGTAAATGTCCGGCGGGAAATAATTCGGCAGTTAAGCCATCTTGAAACTCGATCGATCTGCGCCAAGGCAACGCCTGACTAAACTGGGGCACTCCCTCTGGTTCATTTAACCAGTTCAGTGGGAGGAGAAGATTAGTAACTTCGCTGCTATAGATGGGTAGTTTGGGAAACGTTCGATGGAGCGCTAATAGACCCCGCGCATGGTCGGCATGGGCATGAGTACATAAAACTAAATCGCAGACAGGTAGACGATCTTGCGTAATTAGTGGCGAAATATCTGCTAAGCCACAGTCTAGTAAAATCCGATATGGCCCCATCTTGACCAACAAACACACACCATCATCGCCATGACCATCGCCATAGGGAAGGCAAACTAGATCGTCATTAGTAGGTTGGGACAAGATAGACAAAGGTAAAATCCAGGTTAAATTCGATCGATCTCAACCGCGTTAAGCAGATCGAGTCGATCGGTAATTTACAAATTAGTGAGCGGAACCGTTGCCATGATATTTGTCCGAATCATAAAAGCCATTTCGGGTACCAAAAAATAAGGCACCAAGAATGAACGGAATGGTCAGAATCGCCAAGATCGGTTGAATATTCACAAGAAAATCCTCAATAGGGTTTAGATTGCAGTTATATCTCTAGTATCGATGCCTAATCGGAAATAAGTGTTAGCGATCGATAAAACTTCATGACGAGTTGTTACTAATTCTCATTATTAAGCGACCGATCGCTCTTAGACAACGATCGTTAACTTTTCTTGACGGGAAATTGTGATAAATTAACGGATCTGAGCAGAAACCACAAAATGCAACGATCTCGAATCGATATGCCGATCGACTATCCTTGTTAAGGTGACTATTTGTACTAAGTGGAGCGGTAAACGATAAATAGTTGTGGGGTGCGAGTTTTTCTCGTGTGGACAGAATATAGATCTGGGG
>JBJOOY010000329.1:0-3279 GCA_046051065.1 Cyanobacteriota bacterium | reverse complement strand
CTTAATTTTTCGGCATACCAGCACAAACCCATCGATCGCCCCTCGATCGACATCAGCCGCCCGAATACTCAGATGCTTCTCTAGCATCACCTTCAGATATTTGTAGCGGGTATCGATCGAAGCCTTGCTCAATCCCTCATGTTTGGATTGGTACTGGGTAAAGCGATCGAATAACTCGACTGTGGTAATCCCCGTTACTTGCTGTCGCTTCTTTGGTGGTAAATACTTAGCCAGAGTCGGATCGTAGTAACCATCTCTAGCATCATTCTCGATCCGCGCTTTGACCCTTGCCGCTTCACCGCGTCCGGTATTGCCTTCAACTAGTCCCAATGCTAGAGTTTTCCGCTTGCCCGTCTCTGGACAAGTCCATCGCAGTCGTAGTCTACCTTCAAGGTTCTCGATCGTAACTTTCATAGCAGGGTAAAAAACAGGGTAAAAGTGTCATGTCTAAACACCCCTAACCACCCTTTCATTGTCAATAAGACAACGAAAAAGGCTCCGCCAAAGTCGCATAGACCTTGCCGAAACCCTTTTCTAGTGTTGTTTTCCCCCTAATCGGGATGAGAGGATTTGAACCTCCGACCCCTGCTTCCCGAAAGCAGTGCGCTACCAAGCTGCGCTACATCCCGATACTTTAGGCTGATTATATATATGATAGTATCATTAAAATCTGAAGTTCTGCGCGAAAATGCTCAAAATCGATCAAACTTAAATTATTTTCGATTAGATCGGATAAAATACATGCACGGCCATTATCTATAAACTATCTTCTAAGGGGCTTCTGATATGCGGATCGATCGATTGTTAGTAGTAAGTGTACTAACTTTATGTGTCATAACTGGCTGTAAGGGCAAAAAAGAGGAGAAGAAACCACCTGCAACCCAGATTAATAGCGTTCCCACTCTGACTAACAGTATTCGCTAGATTTTCTTGTCAACTCCAGTACAAAGAAGGCTCCCCTAAATAGGTTAGGGGAGCCTTCTAGATTAGTTGGCGTTGGTTGGATCGGATTTAATTCATGAGTTTAGGTGCTCGGTAAAACTCACTAATCGCAACTGGATTGGATTGTTTGTGAGCGATGGTGGGCAATGATTCTCGTAAATGTGATATCAATGTAGTAGTCGTTGAATCGTAAATTTGTGTGAGTAACTTGGGATAGAAACCCACGCCGATAATCGGCACCAGCAGACAAGTGATGATAAACACTTCCCGGGGCTCAGCATCGATTAACTCTTCATGTTCGACTAATTCCTTGTTTTCTGCACCATAAAAAATTTCTCGCAGCATCGAGAGTAGATAAATTGGAGTTAGTACTACGCCGATCGCCGCAATTATTGTCATAATTACCTTAAATTGCAGATTATATGCATCGCTAGTTGCAAAACCTACAAAAACCATTAACTCGGCGACGAAGCCGCTCATTCCTGGCAAGGCAAGAGAAGCCATCGAGCAGACGGTAAACATGGCGAAAATCTTTTTCATCTTTTGTCCGACACCGCCCATCTCATCTAGCATCAGCGTATGAGTGCGATCGTAAGTAGATCCAACCAGGAAGAATAAACTCGCCCCAATTAATCCGTGGGATACCATTTGCAAGACAGCTCCACTCATCCCTAGATCGGTAAAAGAAGCAATCCCAATCAATACGAAACCCATGTGAGAAATTGACGAGTAGGCAATCTTCCGCTTGAGGTTTCGCTGGGCAAAAGAAGTTAATGCCGCATAAATAATATTTACCACCCCCAGTACGATTAATACTGGCGCAAAAGTCGCGTGAGCATCGGGCAGCATGCCAGCATTCATCCGAATCAGGGCATAACCACCCATCTTCAATAAAATTCCGGCTAGTAACATGTGTACGGGTGCAGTCGCCTCTCCATGTGCGTCGGGCAGCCAGGTATGTAGCGGAATAATCGGTAACTTAACCCCATACGCGATCGCTAATCCGGCATACATGATGAGCTGAAAATCATGGGCGTAATGTTTTGCCGCGAGCGATCGCATATCGAAAGTAATCGTGTCGCCATAAAATCCCATCGCTAAGCTAGCTACCAGGATGAATAGGGAGCCGCCAGCGGTATAAAGGATAAACTTAGTCGAAGCGTACAATCGCTTCTTACCGCCCCAAATTGCGAGGAATAAGTAGATGGGGATGAGTTCCAATTCCCAAACCAGGAAAAATAACAGCATATCCTGAACGGCAAATACGGCAATCTGTCCGCCGTACATCAGCAACATTAGGAAGTAAAACAGTTTGGGCTTGAAGGTGACTGGCCAAGCTGCTAAGATCGCCAAGGTGGTGATGAAGCCCGTCAGTAATACCAGTGGCATCGAGAGTCCATCTACTCCAACCGACCATCTTAAATCTAGTTGTGGTACCCACGCATAACTCTCCACTAATTGCAATTGGTCGCTATTAATGTCGTAACCATTACAAAAGACATAAACAATCAGGGCAAAGTCTAGCAACCCGACGATTAGGGCATACCAGCGGACAGTCCGCCCATCTCGATCGGGTATGAAGGGAATCGCTAGAGCGGCTAAGATTGGAAATAGAATAATCGTCGTCAGCCAGGGAAAGCTAGGTATAGGCATGATAAATTTATGAGTTATGAATGTATGAATTCATTGAAATGCTTAAATATAGAGTCAATTTGAGGCACTATCTTTGAGTTCTTAGATACTAGTATTCATACCTTCTAGCTACTATAAGCGATCCCCTGATAGAGGGGCTGGGATCTCATAATTCTTTAACAAGTTTACGTTACGTTTTTTCGATCGAATCCCTGAAAATCGAGCAAGATCGATCGTCAAAGCAGAGTCAAAAATCACACTAGCATAAAAAATCACTTCTGGGATCGCAGTTTGATCGATACATTCGCTGTCTTGGTAAATGCCTCGACGATCGGCAAGAATGAATATGTTGCCAAAGCCGGAGATTCATCGGTAAGGGTATATAGACGATTTTCGAGGATTGGGCAGTCATGGCTGTTGTTGGTATGGTGCGGGAGCGTGTCGAGGCGACTCCAAACCATCATTTTGACATCTCTGGGGGATTTGGTGGTAGTCTAATTGGCGGAATCTGATAATTATTAATGGTGCTACGATCGAGTAAATGTGGGTACGATAATGTTGTGAAATTGAAACATTTGGTATGATTGATACATCGGTTCAACTGCCTACTCCCTTCCCGCCGTAAGATCATAGAATTAAGTTGCAGATATGTTGAATTGTATTTTCAATCTGAATTGAAGTCTGTAATTGTTGATTTTCAAAGAA